>JALVEU010000127.1 GCA_027030565.1 Gammaproteobacteria bacterium
CCAGCTGGGACTGCGCAGAGGCCCTGGCTGCGCAAGGCATCGAGCCCGGGCAGCGGGTTCTGTCGATCTTCGACGGCACGGCGATGGACGATGCAGGGCCGGCAGAGGTCGCCATCGGCGGGGCTGGACCGGTCATGGGGTCCCCGGTGGGCCATGTGGAGCGGGGCTTTTGCATGAACGTCACCCGCTATGCGCACGCCAGTTTCCCTGTGGGAACCCCCGAGGTGCCCGGGGCCCCCTTCCCGGGTGCGGGTGGGGCCTTCGACTGCTCACAGTACGTGCCGGTGCGGCGGGGAGACCGAATCCTTGCAGGCATCGAGCTGGTGGCCGGCGATTCGGCACCTGCACCGGCAGCTGCGGCTCATTGACCGATCGGCTCGGGAGGAATGGACATGCGTACGACCTACACGCTGGGTACGGTATTGGCTGCGGTGCTGAGCAGCGGGGGCGTCCACGCCTATGTGATCGGAAACTATTCCAGCGGCCTGTTGGTTCCGCTCACCATCCATCAGGGGCCAGGCGACACCACTGCAGTGGGGTTGATGACCCAGGGTTGTGACGAGCCTGGCGATCCGACCCCCGGCGTGACCGTCTACTGGACCTTCTTCGACGTGGACTCCGGACACGTGACCGATGGCCAGATCCCGATGACCGACGACGATGTCTATGCGTTCGTCTGGGTCAGCGAGGCGGGGCTTGGACTCGAGGGCAAAGAGGGCTATCTGGTGTTTGCCGCCGACACCGACGGCAACGGCGCGCTGGACGGATTCGACGCGGCCTGTCTCGCCGGAGAGGCCTTTCAAGTGGTGGCGGCCGACGCCGACGTGGCCTACAAGCCCGTCTGGCCCATGAGTCTGCTGGACTTCGGCCTGTTCGGCGTGCCAGACCTCACGCGCATGGAGGCCACCTCGGTGACCACCCTCATCGAGGGTGCCGTGGATCTGCCGGGCCCCGGAGGCAACGAGACCCTGCTCATGCGTTATTCGGTAGGGGACGGAGACACCACCGACTTGGTGGTCTGGTCGGCGGAGGCCATCGGGGGGCCGGACGTGGTGTTCACCGTCAACATCTATGACGAGGCCGAGAATCGACGTTCGGTGAATTTCGCCCTGCCTCACGCAGAGCAGAACACCATCGACCCGGCGGCCATCACCGGGCGCCCCGCGGGCTTCGTCAACGGTTTCATCGAGTGGCGAACGCCCGACGATGGGGCCGGAGACTATGTCGACAACGGCCTGGTCGACGGCAATGGCATCGCCAGCTATTCGGTCCTGCATTCGGCCGGTTTCTCGGCCAGGCAGACCATCCTGAACCCCCACCATCCGTAGGCCGTTGCACGGGGTGACGGGCCCCATTCGGCGGGCGGATGCGCCGTATCTGCCCACCAGAAGGAGCCACCGGAACGGGCGGCGCCAGGTGCACTTGGCCACCCTCGGGCGGCCGGCGCTCATCACCGCGCGGCCGGGGCGTCTACGCGGCCCAGGCTTCTTGCCCTGGGATCCCCTGGCCGCCATGGCACTGGGGGTCCAGGCGGCCCTGGTGCTCTGGCACGTGGGCCTCGTGCTGGTGGGGCCGGACCAGGCCCGCGACCTCAGCGTCGTCCTGAATCTCGCCGAAGGCCGCGAGTACCCGCTGCTCGGCCCCATGTTCCATGCGGCGTTCCGTACCGGCCCGGCCTTTTATTACGTGGCGGCGCTGCCGGTCTGGCTCACCGGCTCCGTCCAGGCCCTGTACGCCCTGTTCGCCCTGGTGCACGTGGCCGCCGCCGTGGTGGCCTGGTGGGCCGTGCGCCGGTTCCATGGGACGTTGACCGGCGCATTGTATGCCGCATTCGGGCTGCCGGCGTGGGTGGTGCTCTACATGCACAGCGGCTGGAACCCCACCCTGGTCCTGCCCCTGGCCAATCTGTTGCTGGCTGCGTTTCTGGCCGGTATGCACCGGGGCGGAGCGGCCTGGGTGCTGGTGGGCGTGATCGGAGCGTTGCTCCTCCAGGTGCACCTGTCGGCCGCCCCAGTGTTGGTCGCCGTGCTGCCGCTGGCGATGCTCTATCGGTGGCAGGACCGGCAATGGATCGCGCTCGGATTGGTGGCCGCGCTCGTGCTGTTCACGCCGTGGTTCGTCCATGAATCCACCGCTGGTTTCCCCTACCTGAAGGCCTTCTTGAATCCCCGGTCGGCGGAGTCGGGGCACTTCGCGGCTCACCTGGCCGACGCCTCCAAATGGGCGGACCTGGCGACCCTGTTGCCCCGTTTTCTCGCAGGGCTGGAAGGGATCCCGGAATGGCTCGCCGCACTGGGCGGGGTGCAGACCCGGGCACTCGCCGTCGGTGCGCTGCTCGCCCTGTTCGTCGTGCCCGGTGCGGTCCGGATGTGGGCGGTGGCGGTGGTGGGGACATGGTTGGTGTTGTCCATGGGGTACCTTGCCTCCGGCTTCGTGTATTACGTGGACGTGTTGTTCCCCTGGCTTGCCTGGTTCGCTGCGCTGGGTCTGACTTGGCTCGTGCGCCGGCTGGGCCGCTGGTCCGGTGCGATCGTGATCGGTGCGCTGGCAGCCGCCAGCCTGCTGCCGGCCGCCGTGGTGAAGCTCGCTTGGGCGCAGGACGGCATCCTCGTCACGCGGTTGGGCAGCCTCCGGTTCCCGGACCTGCCCCCCGAGCAGAACCCGGTGTGGCCGTTCCTTTCCGAGCCCCTGGTCCAGTGGTACTACACCGAGCTCGCCGAACGGGGCGTACCCCCGGAGCGTGTCGCCGGCGCGGCGGCGGTGCTAGTGCGTGAGAGCAGCAACCGGTGGCACCAGGACCGCTTCCGGCTGGGGCGTCCACCCAGCTCCGAGGTACTCCTGCTGGTCGGCCCCCTGTTCGAGCGGCATCCACCGAGCCCCGCCCTCGCCCGGCGTGGGGCCTTCGTGCTGTACGACGCCGGGGCGCTGCCCGCGTCCGCCCGGGTGGACTTCTTCGCCCCGAGACGGCCCGACGATCTGCACTTCGGCACCGAGTTCTCTCCGGGCTGGCATCCAGAGGGGCCGGTGGAGCTGCCCGTGCGCTGCCGGCCCGGGGGGCGGTTCACGCTGGCGCTGCGCTGCCTGCCGCGCGTTGACGGCAGGCTGCCCTTCCGGATACAAACGCAGCAGGGCAGGGGGATCGAACCGCGACACGAACGATGGACCTTCATGTTGCTGCAGGACTTCGGGGAGCTGGACTACGCCTGCCCGGACACCCCTCAGGACGTGGTGGTTCTGCAGCCGACACCGGCGCGGGCGGCCTGCGACGTCAACGTGACACCGAATCTAACGGGGCCGGCCGTCCATGAGTGAGCCGCAGCGGCTCTCCGTGGTGCTCCCTGTGCACAACGAGGCCCCGGGTATCGCGCGCGCGCTGGACGAGATTCGTGTGGCCCTGGGGAAGGTGGGCGGTGCACGCTGGGAGCTCGTGGTGGTGGACGACGGTTCGGACGACGGCTCGGTCGAACGGGTGCGCGCCTACGACGCCGGCGAGGCGGAGCTACGCCTCCTGGTGCTCACGCGCAACTTCGGCAAGGAGGCCGCCATCCTGGCCGGGCTGGAGCTGGCGCGTGGTGAGGCGGTGATCGTCATGGATGCGGACCTGCAGCACCCCCCTGAACTCATTCCTCGGATGGTGGAGCTGTGGCGTGCAGGGGCCCTGGTGGTGGAAGGCGTCAAGCAGGACCGCGGGTACGAAGGGCTGGTCGGTGGTGCCGCCGCCCGCCTGTTCTACGGCTTGTTCATGCGCCTGTCCGGGCTGGAGGT
>JALVEU010000128.1 GCA_027030565.1 Gammaproteobacteria bacterium
GAGCTCTTCGTGCTGGCCCTGGTGGAGGACAAGAGCCGAGCTGGGGAGCTGCTGCGCGAGGCGGGCGCCACCAAGTCCGCCATCGAGCAGGCCATCGAGGCCATCCGGGGCGGTCAGAAGGTGGAGGATCCCAACGCCGAGGACCAGCGCCAGGCCCTGGACAAGTACACCATCGACCTCACCGAGCGGGCCGAGCAGGGCAAGCTCGATCCGGTCATCGGCCGCGACGACGAGATCCGCCGCGTGGTGCAGATCCTGCAACGGCGGACCAAGAACAACCCGGTGCTCATCGGTGAGCCCGGCGTGGGCAAGACCGCCATCGTGGAGGGGCTGGCCCAGCGGATCGTCAACGGCGAGGTCCCCGAGGGGCTCAAGCACAAGCGCCTGCTCGCCCTGGACATGGCCGCGCTCATCGCCGGGGCCAAGTACCGCGGCGAGTTCGAGGAGCGCCTCAAGGCCCTGCTCAACGAGATCGCCAAGGCCGAGGGCACCATCATCCTGTTCATCGACGAGATCCATACGATGGTGGGCGCCGGCAAGGCCGAGGGCGCCATGGACGCGAGCAACATGTTGAAGCCTGCGCTCGCCCGCGGTGAGCTGCACTGCATCGGCGCCACCACCCTGGACGAGTATCGCGAGAACATCGAGAAGGACGCCGCGCTGGAGCGGCGCTTCCAGAAGGTGCTGGTGGACGAGCCCACGGTGGAGGACACCATCGCCATCCTGCGCGGGCTCAAGGAGCGCTACGAGGTCCACCACGGGGTGGAGATCACCGACTCGGCGATCGTGGCCGCGGCGACCCTGTCGCATCGCTACATCACCGACCGCAAGCTCCCGGACAAGGCCATCGACCTCATCGACGAGGCCGCCGCGCGGATCCGCATGGAGATCGACTCCAAGCCCGAGGAGATGGACAAGCTCGAGCGGCGGCTCATCCAGCTCAAGATCGAGCGCGAGGCCCTGAAGAAGGAGACCGACGAGGCCTCCAAGAAGCGCCTGGAGGCACTGGAGGAGGAGATCGCCGAGCTCGAGCGCCAGTACTCGGAGCTGGAAGAGATCTGGAAGGCCGAGAAGGCCGCGGTGCAGGGCGCTCAGCACATCAAGGAGGAGCTGGAGCGGGCCAAGATCGAGCTGGAGGCGGCACGCCGTGCCGGCGACCTGCAGCGCATGAGCGAGCTGCAGTACGGGCGGATCCCCGAGCTGGAGCGTCAGCTCCAGGCGGCCCTGGAGGCCGAGGCCCAGGCCGAGAGCAAGACGCGCCTGCTGCGCACCAAGGTCACCGAGGAGGAGATCGCCGAGATCGTCTCCCGGTGGACCGGAATTCCGGTGGCCAAGATGCTCGAGGGCGAACGCGAGAAGCTCCTGCACCTGGAGGAGGAGCTTCACAAGCGCGTGGTGGGCCAGGACGAGGCCATCAGCGCGGTGGCCAACGCCATCCGCCGCTCGCGCGCGGGGCTGTCCGATCCCAACCGACCCAACGGCTCGTTCCTGTTCCTCGGGCCCACGGGCGTGGGCAAGACCGAGCTGTCCAAGGCGCTGGCGGCGTTCCTCTTCGACACCGAGGATGCGCTGGTGCGCATCGACATGTCCGAGTTCATGGAGAAACACTCCGTGGCGCGGCTCATCGGTGCGCCCCCGGGCTACGTGGGCTACGAGGAGGGCGGCTATCTGACCGAGGCGGTGCGTCGCAAGCCCTATTCGGTGATCCTGCTCGATGAGGTGGAAAAGGCCCACCCGGACGTGTTCAACATCCTGCTGCAGGTGCTGGACGACGGACGGCTCACCGACGGCCATGGGCGCACGGTGGACTTCCGCAACACGGTGGTCATCATGACCTCCAACCTCGGCTCGCAGCTCATCCAGGAGATGGCGCGCACCGGGGACTACGAGGCCATGAAGACGGCGGTGATGGAGGTGGTGGGCCAGCACTTCCGGCCCGAGTTCATCAACCGCGTGGACGACGTGGTGGTCTTCCATCCGCTCAGCAAGGAGCAGATCCGCGAGATCACCAAGATCCAGATCGAGTACCTGCGCCGCAGGCTGCGCGAGCGCGACATGGAGCTGGAGATCTCGGATGCGGCCCTCGATCTGCTGGGCGAGGCGGGCTTCGACCCGGTCTACGGCGCCCGGCCGCTCAAGCGCGCCATCCAGCAGGAGCTGGAGAACCCGCTGGCGCAGAAGATCCTGGCCGGCGAGTTCGGACCCGAGGACGTCATCCGGGTGGACGTGCTGGACGGCCGTCTGGTCTTCAGCAAGGGCGTGCGCGCCGAAGCGGCCTGATCCCCCGGTCGGGCACCAGTGTGGACCCCGTCCCCGCATCGCGGGGCGGGGTCTTTTCGTGCGCGCCGTGCGACAATGCGGCCCTCGCGCCACCCGCATGTACACCGTGAACCCAGCCCATGGACAATCTCTGCCGCCTCGCCGTGATCATGGCCCAGCTCCGGGATCCGGAGTTCGGGTGCCCCTGGGATCTCAAGCAGGACTTCCGCGACATCGCCACCCACACCCTGGAGGAGGCCTACGAGGTGGTGGAGGCCATCGAGCGGGAGGATTGGGCAGAACTCCTCGAGGAGTTGGGTGACCTGCTGTTCCAGGTCTACTACCACGCCCAGATCGCCCGCGAACGGGACCTATTCGACCTGGAGGACGTGGCGCGGGCGGTGGGCAACAAGCTGGTGGCGCGCCACCCCCATGTGTTCGGCGAACTGCCGGCTGGGGACGACGCGGCCCTGCGCGAGGCCTGGGAACGGCGCAAGGCCGAGGAGCGTCGCGCCAAGGGCATGGGAGACAGCCACATGGACGGCGTGGCCCTCGCGCTGCCGGCGCTCACCCGGGCGAAGAAGCTGCAGGCCCGGGCGGCCCGTGCCGGCTTCGACTGGGCGGGACCCGAAGGGGTGATGGACAAGATCCGCGAAGAGCTGGCCGAGCTGGAGCAGGCCAGGCGGAGGGGCGGGCGCGCGCAGATCGAGGAGGAGATCGGCGATCTGTTGTTCTCGGTGGTGAACCTGGCCCGGCACCTGGACGTGGATCCCGAGCAGGCCCTGCGCGCGGCCAACCGCAAGTTCGAGCGCCGGTTCCGGGCCGTGGAGGAACGGGCGAAGGCCGAGGGCCGGTCGCCGGAGCAACTGGATCCGCAGGCACTGGACGCTCATTGGGAGGCGGTGAAGGCGGCCGAAGGGCGGACCCCGGAGAAAAGCGACTGACCGCTTGCGGCACCTTCTCAATAGCCGTTGGGCAGATAGCCGACCACTTCGCGCGCCAGCAACTCGTCGATGTCGTTGCCGATGCTGGTGAAGCCCTTGAGCACGATCTGGAACTGGAAGCTGTCGTTGTAGGGGTCCTCACCCAGATCGCCGCGGAACACGCGCCGGAACGCCAGGCGCACCGCCCAGCAGCAGGTGTCGTATTCCAGCGCGGCCAGTGCATCCTGGGTGTTGTCGTTGCGCAGGTCGTAGCTCCAGCGCCCGACGCCACGCAGATGGCGGGTGATGGGCAGGGCCATGGAGACGTCGAACAGCTGCAGGATCCCGAAGCGTTCCCGGTAGCCGAGGTTGAACAGACGCGCCTGCGGGTCGCGGTAGCGCATGGCCACCGCTGCCCGGTCCAGGAAGCCCCCCTCCGGGTTCCATTGCAGTTCCCCCTGCAGCCGCCAGCCGCCCCCGAACTCCGCGAACGCCTCGCCCACCAGGTTGGAGAATCGGCCCGTGTCCGGAGGTTGACCGGGCAAGGTCACCCGGCGGTCTGCGAAGTACACGATCTGGCCGATGCCGCCGCCGGCCAGAAGGCGCCCGCTGGCCGGCTCCAGGAGGGCGCTCTCCAGGGCCAGTGTCAGCTGATTGGCGTCGCCCACGCGGTCGGCGCCGGTGAACCGGTTGTTGCGGAAGAGCTGGGCGTAGCTGAAGTCGAAGGCGTTGGTGTCGAAGATGGGGATGTCGTCCTGTGCTTCGAAGGGCACGTACAGGTAGCGCAGCCGGGGCTCCAGGGTCTGCACCAGGGTCCCCCCTTGCCACAGCCGCTCCAGGGTCACCCCCGCCTCCAGGGCGCCGTAGGGCAGCGCCCGCATGGGGTGCCGCTCCCCCGAGGTGTCGTCGAGGGCGTAGGTCGTGAAGCGGAACCCCGCCTCGGGCGTCAGGTGCCAGGCCGGACGCTCCAACGGGCGGCGGGCCTCCAGCGCGCCGTCCAGGCGCATGCCCGTGAGCCGTACCGCATGGTCGAAACGGACCCATTCGCCGTGATACGCCAGGTCCAGGCCCCAGGGTCCGGTGGGGTCCCGGCCCAGCAGGTCGAGGCGCGGAAGCCGGCGATAGGGGAAATTGCGCGGTGCGATACCGGGATCGACGGTCTGGAAGTCCTGCACCTGTCCCAGCAGGCGCCAGGTGTCGGCCGAGTACTGGAGATTGGCATGGCGCTCCAGATGGGTGCGGCTGGTCTGGCCGAGGGTGTCGCCCAGGTCCGTGAAATACTGTGTGTCCGACACGGACTGGTAGTGCAGGTCCGCCATCCAGCGGCGTGTGAGTCGCGACCGGTGCCGGTAGTCGATGCGCGAACGCAGCCGATCGGCCTTGCGGTCGTCGAGTAAGGCCACGCCCAGCTCCCCATGATGGCCCGGGAGCAGGTAGCGCAGCTCTCCGATGCCCTGGACGCCGCGCTCGCTGAGGTAGCGTCCGGTCAGTGTAGCGTCGTAATTGGGGGCCAGGTTCAAGTACAGGGGCAGCACGAACTCGAGGCCCGAACGCGAGGTGCTGCCGATGCTGGGCGTCAGCAGGCCGCTGCGGCGGCGGTCGTCCAGAGGGAAGCGCACGTAGGGTGCATAGAGCACCGGCACATCGCCGACCTCGAAGCGGGCGTGGGTGGCGGTGCCCAGCCCCGAGGCCTGGTCGAGCTTCACCCGCGCGGCGACCAGCTTCCAGTCCTCGTCGCCCGCCGGGCAGGTGGTGAAGCTCGCCCGGGTGAGGTCCAGGACGCCGGATCGGTCGCGCCGGACTTCGGCCGCCTCCCCGTGGGCGTGACGGCTGCTGACGCGATAGCGTGCCCGCTCGATGTGCAGGGCCCCACTGTCCAGGTGCAGCATGCCCTGGGGGGCTTCCACCGTGAGGTCGTCCTCGTGGAACAGCGCCCCGCCCCGGGCGTGCAGGAGGTGGTTTCGGGCGTCGTATTCGATGGTCTCGGCTCGCAGGTACCGGTCGCCCTCGATGGCCTCGGCGTCGCCGCTGAACAGCGCACGGCCGTCCAGATAGTGGGCGAGGGAGGAGCGGATCTCGACCCGGCCCGGCTCGCCCGTGGGAAACCGCGGTGGCGTCTCCGGCGGGCAGGCGTCCCACAACCCCCGGGCGTGCACGGCGCCATGCAGTACGAAGAGCAGCAGGGTGGCAGACAGGCGTGGGCGCACAGATTCCCCCGATGGGACGACGGGCGAGAAGTTATACCTGCTTCGGCACGGGTTTTCACACACGCTCCGCGCCCATGTAGGAAACGCCCTACGTGACGAGTTGCGCTGCGACTACGTCCGGCGCCGGATCGGTCCGATGTCGTCCAACCGCGGGAATCCGCACAATGGTCTACAAGGAAGGCGCAGACCGGAGACGTTCCAGGGACGGCCAGGGCGGGCCGCATGGGACAGGGAAGGTGGCGCCGACGGCATCTCCCCGGGGCGCATGGATGGACCCGGCAGGTGGCAGGGAGCCCATGGACGCAGCGACACCTCTGGCAGGGACGGAACTGGCCCGGCACCATGTGCCGGGCATTTTTTTTGCCTGCGTAGTAAGATTCCGCGCCTGCGATCCCGACGCGGACCTCCAGGAGATCCCGGCCCATGAGTTTTCCACCGCCTTTCTACCGCTGGCGTCCCCACCCCTGGCACGGCCTCGACGTGGGCCCGGACGCCCCCGCCGTGGTGCATGCCTACATCGAGATGACGCCGGTCGATACGATGAAGTATGAGCTCGACAAGATCACCGGGTACTGCCGCGTGGACCGCCCGCAGCGCACCTCTTCGCTGCCCCCGACGCTCTATGGTCTGATTCCCCGCACCTACTGTGGGCGCCGCGTCTCCTCGCTGATGGAGGGCGCCGTCAAGGGCGACAGGGACCCGCTCGACATCTGTGTGCTGAGCGAGCGCACCATCGCCCGCTCCGACGTGATCATCAACGCCCGGGTGGTGGGCGGGCTACCCATGAACGATCACGGCGAGGCCGACGACAAGATCATCGCGGTGCTCGAGAACGATCCCCTCTGGGGCAAGGTTGAGGACATCGAGGACCTGCCCCCGGCCCTGGTCGAGCGGCTGACCCACTATTTCCTCACCTACAAGCTTCGTCCCGGGGAAGCCACCGGGGTGTCCATCGACCACGTCTATGGGCGCGACCGCGCCTTCGAGGTGATCGAAGCGGCCATGGCCGACTACGAGGAAGAATACGGCGGTTGAAGCCTCGGCGCGAAGCCCTACAATGCGGGTGAGTCCGCCGTATCCCGATGCCCGCAACGCCCCCTGAAGAACTCAAGAACCCGGCGGAGGAACGCGCGCTGTTCCGCGCCCGTGCCGGTGTGGCCGCCGCCCTGGTGGTGGCCGCCCTGGCCGGGGTGGCGGGCCGGGCGGCCTATCTGCAGATCCACAAGTACCAGCACTTCGCCACCCGCTCTCAGGACAACCGGGTGCGGGTGGTCGCCGTACCGCCCCCCCGAGGCCTGATCTACGACCGCAATGGCGTGGCCGTGGCCGTCAACCTGCCCAGTTATCGTCTGGAGCTGACGCCTTCCGAGGTGGGCCGTAGGATGGACGCCGCCCGATGGAATGCGCTGCTGGATCGTCTCAGCCAGTGGGTGGAGATCCCCGAGGCGGACCGGGGGCGCTTTCATCGGGAACGCCTGCGCAAGCGGCCGTTCCAGCCGATCACGTTGCGGTTCAACCTGAGTGACGAGGAAGTGGCACGCTTCGCCGTGCACCAGTATGCCTTCCCCGGCGTGCAGGTGGTCGCCCGCTTGGGTCGTCACTATCCGCGCGCCGGGGCGACGGTGCATTCCGTGGGTTACGTGGGCCGCATCAGCGAGAAAGAGCTCCAGGCCCTAGAGGAGCCGCAGAACTACAGCGGCAGCAGCCACATCGGCAAGACCGGGGTGGAGAAGTACCATGAGGCCCTGCTGCACGGGCGAGCCGGACTGCAGCACGTGGAGATCAATGCCCAGGGGCGTGTACTGCGTGTCTTGGACGAGGAGCCGCCCGAACCGGGGGCCGACTTGCTCCTGAGCCTGGACATGGGTCTGCAGGCGGTGGCCGAGCAGGCCCTGGGTGCGCACACCGGTGCAGTGGTGGCCATCGAGCCGTCCACCGGTGACGTGCTGGCGTTGGTGAGCAAGCCCACCTACGACCCCAATGCCTTCGTCAACGGCATCAGTGCACAGGCCTACCGGGCCCTGCTCACGGATCCCGACCGGCCCCTGTTCAATCGCGCGCTGGCCGGTCGTTATCCGCCGGGCTCGACCATCAAGCCGTTCATGGGCCTGGCGGGACTTCAGATGGGCGTCATCACCCCGGAGAAGACGATCTGGGCGGGACCCTATTTCAAGCTGCCCAACAGCAAGCGCAAGTACCGTGACTGGAAGCGGGGTGGTCACGGCAAGGTGAACCTGCACAAGTCCATCGTGCAGTCCTGCGACGTCTACTTCTACGACCTGGCTTACCGCATGGGTATCGACCGGATCCACGACTTCCTCTCGGCATTCGGCTTCGGTCATCGCCTGGGGATCGACGCCACGGGCGAGAGCCCGGGGCTGCTGCCCTCGCGCAGCTGGAAGCAGGGTGCCCGGGGCGTGGCCTGGTTTCCGGGCGATACGGTGAACGTCGGCATCGGCCAGGGTTTCCTGCTCGCCACGCCGCTGCAGCTCGCCTCTGCGGCCGCCACCATCGCCACGCGCGGAAAGCGCTTCCGACCGCGGCTGGTGCGCGCGGTGCGGCGCCCCGGAAGCTCGGAGTTCGAGCCTCTGGCACCGGAGCCCCTGCCGCCGGTGGTGCTCCGTGATCCGGTCTACTGGGACGTGATCGTCGAGGCCATGAAGGACGTCACCCGAAAGCGCAACGGCACGGCCTGGCGGATCGGCCGGGACGCCCCGTACACCATCGCCGCCAAGACGGGCACCGCCCAGGTCTTCGGCTTGAAGGAGAATCAGAAATACGATCCGAGCAAGCTGCACCGCCGTCTTCACGACCATGCCCTGTTCATCGCCTTCGCCCCGGCCGAGGATCCGCAGATCGCGGTGGCCGTGGTGGTGGAGCACGGCGGACACGGCGGCTCGGCGGCCGGGCCCGTGGCGCGTGCGGTGATGGACTATCATCTCCTGGGCCGGCTGCCGGCACCCGCGGCACCGGCTGGGGAAGCCGTGGTGGCCCGCCGATGAGGCCCTTCGAGCAGGCCCTGCACCACGGCGTGGAGAACCCGCTGCTGCGCGTGGCGCGTCTGGACTGGCCACTGTTCGTGGCGGTGCTCCTGGTGGCCGGGCTGGGCCTGTTGGTGCTGTACAGTGCCAGTGGCGGGGACCTGGGGTTGGTGAAGCGCCAGTCCCTGCGACTGCTGCTCGGCCTGGGGCTGCTGCTCGCCGTGGCTCAGGTTCCAGCCGACCGTCTGCGGTTGTGGTCGCCGTGGATCTACAGCGCGGGTCTGCTCCTGTTGGTGTGGGTGGACGTGGCCGGGGTCATCGGCAAGGGGGCGCAGCGCTGGCTCGATCTCGGCGTGATCCGCTTCCAGCCCTCCGAGATCATGAAGCTGGGCGTGCCCATGATGGTGGCGTGGTATTTCGCAGACCGGCCACTGCCACCCAGGTTGCGCGAGCTCGCCGTGGCGGCACTCATGGTGGTGGTGCCCGCCGCGCTGATCGCGCGGCAGCCCGATCTGGGCACTGCGGTGCTGGTGGGGGCCGCCGGCGTGTTCGTGATCTTCCTGGCGGGAGTGGGTTGGCGCCTCATCGCCGCCCTGGGGGCGCTGGGTTTGGGTGCCGCCCCGGTGCTCTGGCACTTCATGCACGACTATCAGCGCAGGCGCGTGCTCACCCTGCTGGACCCCGAGAGTGACCCCATGGGGGCCGGCTACCACATCATCCAGTCCGAAATCGCCATCGGCTCCGGGGGCCTCTATGGGAAGGGATGGACCAACGGGACCCAGTCGCAGCTGGATTTCCTCCCGGAGCGCTCCACCGATTTCATCTTTGCCGTGTTCGGAGAGGAGTTCGGCTTTCTGGGCGTGCTCGCGCTGCTGGTGCTGTACGGGTTCATCGTCCTGCGCGGACTCTACATCGCGACCCAGGCCCAGGATACCTATGCACGCCTGCTGGCAGGTGCGCTGAGCCTGTCGTTCTTCGTGTATTGCTTCGTCAACATGGGCATGGTCTCTGGTATTCTGCCCGTCGTAGGCGTACCACTGCCGCTGATCAGCTATGGGGGCACATCCATGGTGACGTTGATGACGGCTTTCGGTATGCTCATGTCCATTCATTCTCACCGAAGGCTTCTAGCCCGTTGAAACCCCTTCGCTTCATTCCTTTGCTGGCGGCGTTGCTGGTGCCGCTCCTCATGGCCGGGGCGGGGCGCGCGGAGAGCGAGTCCGAGGCCGACTATGCCCAGCGGCCGGAGGTCCAGGCCTTCATCGAGCACGTGAGTCGCAAGCACGGCTTCGATCCGGCCGAGCTGCGCGAGCTGTTCGCCGGCGTGCGTCAGCAGAAGAGCATCCTGCGGGCCATCGCCAAGCCCGCCGAGGCCAAGCCCTGGTATCAGTATCGCAGGATCTTTCTCACCCCCGAGCGCATCCAGGGGGGCGTGGCGTTCTGGGACGAGCACGCCGCAGCCATCGAGCGGGCGAGCCAGGAGTTCGGGGTGGACCCCCAGATCATCGTCGCCATCATCGGTGTGGAGACGCTCTATGGGCGGCGCACCGGCCGCTATCCGGTCCTCGACGCCCTGGCCACGCTGGGCTTCGACTATCCCAAACGAGGCAGGTTTTTCCGCGGCGAGCTGGAGGAGTTCCTCCTCCTGACCCGCGAGGAGCGTATGGATCCGAAGGCCATCAAGGGCTCGTATGCCGGCGCCATGGGCATCGGGCAGTTCATCCCCAGCAGCTACCGGGCCTATGCCGTGGACTTCGATGGTGACGGGCGCCGTGACCTCTGGGACCCGGAGGATGCCATCGGCAGCGTGGCCCATTACTTCGAGCGCCATGGCTGGATACGGGGTGGACCCGTGGCGGTGAAGGCACGCGTGGAAGGGGACGACTACCGCAAGCTCCCGCGCAAGGGGGCCAAGCCCGTGGTGCCCGTGGCCATGCTGGAGCGCCACGGCGTTCATCCGCCGTCCGGCGCTCTGGACGGTGTGTCCAAGGTGGTGTTCCTGGAATACGACCAGGGTCCGGCGCGCAAGGAATACTGGCTCGGGTTCGACAATTTCTACGTGATCACGCGGTACAACCGCAGCCCGTTGTATGCCATGGCCGTGTACCAGCTCAGCGGTGAGATCGCCAAAGCCAGAGCGAAACAGGCCCGCGCGCGCTGAGCGCCGATGGGGGGGCATCCGGGCATGGCCGGCATACCGGATGCTGCTGGCCGTGGTCGTCGCGGTGCTGGGGGCCTGCTCGGGGCCAGGCGTCAAGGATGGGCCCGGGGACCGGCCGGTCCCCACCGACATTCCGGACGCCCAGCCGCGCGTGGAACCGCGCAGCCGCTATGGGAACCCCCCGTTCTACGACGTCCACGGCCGGCGCTACTACGTGCGTGCCTCCGCACGCGGCTACGTGGAGCGGGGACTCGCTTCCTGGTACGGCACCAAGTTTCACGGCCGGCGCACTTCCAGCGGTGAGCCTTACGACATGTATGCCATGACGGCGGCGCACCGGACCTTGCCCTTGCCCAGCTACGTGCGCGTGACGAACCTGGAGAACGGGCGCAGTATCGTGGTCCGGGTCAACGACAGGGGACCGTTCCACGCCAACCGGATCATCGATCTGTCGTACGCGGCGGCCACCAAGCTGGGCATCGCCGAGCGGGGGACCGGCATGGTGGAGGTGCGCGCCATCGTCCCTGGGGAGGACGAACCCCCGGCCCACGCAACGGCCCCACCGGAGCATCCGCCCCGCCTCTACGTGCAGGTGGGCGCCTATGCGCTGCGGAGCAACGCGCAACGTGTGCTGCGCAGGCTGCAGGCGCAGCGGATCGAGGGCGCGCGTGTCATGTCGACGCAGGTTCAGGGGCGCAGATTGTTCCGGGTCCGCATCGGCCCGCTGCGGGATCTCGAGGCGGCCGATTCGGTGATGAGCCGGCTCAGCGCTGCGGGGCTCCGTGAGTACCGTGTGGTGATCGACTGACCGTCGGTTGCACTTCTTCCATCCATCATCGGCGAGATACCTGAGACCCATGTGCAGAATCTGGATTGGCCTGCTCGCTCTGCTGTGGATCCTGGCCGCTGCTGCGGCCACGCGCCCGCTCCCGGCCCCGCCGGCCCTGGAGGCGCGCAGCTACATCTTGATGGACGCCGACAGCGGCGCCGTCCTGGCGGAGAAGGATGCCGACAATCCCCATGCTCCGGCCAGCATCACCAAGATCATGACCGCCTATGTGGTATTCAAGGCGCTGCGAGACGGCCACATCGGTTGGGACGATCTGGTGGAGGTGAGCGAACATGCATGGGCGCGCAACGTGGAGGGCTCGCTCATGTTCATCCGGGTGGGCAAGCGTGTTCCGGTGCGCGAGCTCCTCAGGGGGATGATCGTGGCCTCCGGCAACGATGCGAGTATCGCCCTGGCCGAGCACGTGGCGGGGACCGAGGCCGCCTTTGCCGAGCTCATGAACGCGGAGGCCCGGGCGATGGGGCTGCAGAATTCTCACTTCGTCAATGCAACGGGGCTGCCGCACGCCGATCACTACATGTCGGCAAGGGACATCGCCCTCCTGGCCCGTCATCTGATCCGGGACTTCCCCGAGGAGTACCGTATCTTCGCGGAGAAATCGTATACGACACCGACGGAGTACTCGGGCAGCCGTAAGCCCATCACCCAGCCCAACCGCAACCGGCTGTTGTGGAAGGATGCTTCGGTGGACGGGCTCAAGACCGGCCACACCCAGGAAGCGGGCTACTGCCTGGTGGCCTCGGCCCGACGCGACGGCATGCGCCTGATCTCGGTGGTGATGGGCACCTCGAGCGACCGTAAGCGGACCGCCGAGAGCCAGGCGCTGTTAAGCTATGGGTTCCGCAACTTCGAGACGCACAAACTCTTCGATGCGGGTGAGACGCTGACCAACCTGCGCGTGTGGAAGGGTGAGACCGAGACCGTGCCTGCCGGTCTGGCCCAGCCCCTGTACATCACGGTGCAGAAGGGGCGTTACAAGGACCTGGATGCGCGCACCGAGCCGGCGGGCCGGATCGAGGCGCCGGTGACTGAGGGGCAACGGCTCGGGGACGTGGTGGTGCGCCTGGACGGCAAGGAGCTCGAGCGCGTGCCGCTGATCGCCCTGCGGGACGATCCCGAAGGCGGCCTGTGGCGCCTCGCGGTGGACACCGTCCTGCTATGGTTCGAATGAGTACGGCCGAACAGTGGGCCGACCGTCCCGCCTGGTTGAACGGAGAGGAGCTGCGCCTGGGCGAGGCGCATATCTCGCCCTTGGATCGAGGATTCCTGTTCGGTGACAGTGTCTACGAGGTGATCCCCGCCCGTGGCCGACGTCCGTTTCGCCTCTCCCAACACCTGGACCGCCTGGCGCGCTCGTTGCACGAGGTGAGGATCCCCGCGCCACTCGACCGCGAGGGCTGGGTTTCGGTGGTCGAGCGGCTGGTGGAGCGCGCGCCCTGGAACGACGTCAGCGTATATCTGCAGGTCACCCGCGGTGTGGCGCCCCGCGATCACGCCTTTCCGCAGGTGCCGCCGACGGCGTTCGCCATGGCCGGGCCCCTGGATCCGCC
>JALVEU010000129.1 GCA_027030565.1 Gammaproteobacteria bacterium
CAGCCAGCGCATGCCGTCCAGGATCACACGCACCGCCTCTTCCGTGGAGCGTTCGCGATCCGTGTCCTCGATGCGCAAGACGAACCGCCCGCCGGTGTGGCGCGCATAGAGCCACGAGAACAATGCAGTGCGGACGCCTCCGATGTGCAGATAGCCCGTGGGGCTCGGGGCGAAACGCGTACGAACGGTCATGGTCCGTGTCCTGTGCGGATGGGGAGCCTGATGTTACCAGACGACGCGGCCGCCCCGGCGCATGGTTGCAGGGCGTTGGAACGGTCGTCAGTCGCAGAGGTAATAGATGAGATGGGGGTCGTCGTCCTGAATGATCCTACCGAGGCTGATCACGCCATGGCCCCACAGCGGCGTCGCCTCGCGGCGCAGATAGATTTCGCGGCCGTCCTGGGTCCGGATGAAGGTGCCGTTGGTGCTCTCGTCCTGGAGGACGAACTTGCCGCGCCGGTACTCGATCCGTGCATGATGCCGTGAGACCAGTTTGGACGGCGTGATGATCCGGCAGTCGGAGCCCCGGCCAAGCCAGAAGTCCTGGTCGGACTCGTGCACCGTGATCTCCTCACTTCCGCGACGCAGGCGCAGCGTCTCGTACACCGCCTGCTCGGGGAAGCTGGTACGGGCGACGATGTTGGTGAGATCCTCGCGCTCCCACAGGATCTCGTAGAGGACCAGCTCGTCGTGCAGCCCCTCGAGACGGGCGCGATCGTAGAGGCGGGCGTTGGCCGCCAGCGAGGGCGAGAGCTGCTGCAGGGTCTGCTCGGTGGTGAGGATCTGCCGGGGCCGGGCGGCATGGGTCACCCGGGAGGCGACGTTGGTGGCCTCGCCGAACACGTCGGTCGCCGAGGCCACCCCATGGCCGAAGTGCAAGCCGATGCGCACTTCGGGCACCTCCGGGACGTCGAAGGTCTGGTGCTTCATGCGCCCCTGCATGTTGCGCGCCGCGGTGACGGCATCGTCGGCGGTCTCGAAACGGCACATGATCTCGTCGCCCACCGTCTTGATCACCTGCCCGTGCTGCTCCTTGCAGGCGGTGCCCAGCAATTCGAGGCAGCGGGCGATGACCGCCTGAGCCGGGACGTCGCCGTAGTTCTCGTAGAGCCTGGTGCTCCCGGCGATGTCCGCGAACAGGATGGTGGTCTGGACCGACTTGGCGTTCACCCCGGGTTCCCTTCAGTGCCGGTGGGGTCGACAGGTGCCAACCGCGTGGGTTGTGGCTTGCCCCCCGGGGGCTGTTCGACCACGTATCGGATCCGGTTGCGCCCGATGGTGATCTGGTCCCCATCGCGCAGCACGCATTTGACCACGCGCTCGCCATTGACATAGGTGCCATTGGTGCTGCGCAGGTCTTCCAGGAAGGAGGTGCCGTGGATGGTGATGATCTTGGCGTGGTGCCCGCTCACCGAGGGGTCCCGCAGCTGGAGATCGTTGCTGGGCAGACGGCCGATGTTCAGCACGTCCTGCTCCAAAGGAATCTCCCGGGTCTGCTCTTTGTCGTCCTCCTGCACGATGAGGCGGGGCGGGGGCTTGCTCGCCTCGGCGAAGGCCTCGCCCAGGGTCTTCGGTGCCGGCCGTCTGCGGTCGTGATAGGGGGCCCATTGCAGCTCGGCGATGGCATCTTCCATGACCGCCGTGTCGATGGTCTCGCGCTGGTCCACGTACGCGGAGATCAGCGCCGTGTCGCACAGGATGTTGATGAGCCGAGGTACACCGCCCGTGTATCGTTCGATCAGTGGCATGAGTTCCGGACCGAACAGGTCCGATTCGCCCTGGTAGCCGGCCACCGACAGGCGGTGGCGAATGTATTCGGCGATGTCCTCGGGCGCCAGGGGCTTGAGGTGGAACCTGAAACGGATCCGCTGGTTGAGCTGCTCCATGCCCGGGGCGTTGAGGACGTCGCGTAGCTCCGGCTGGCCCACCAGGATGAGATTGATGAGCTTGCCTTCGGATGTCTCCAGGCCGGTGAGCAGACGCACTTCTTCCAGGACCCTCGGCGTGAGGTTCTGGGCTTCGTCGATGATGAGTAGCACGTGCCGCCCCTGGCGGTGCTGCTCCACCAGATATGAGTTGAGCATGTCGAGCAGCTCGACCTTGCCCTTGCCGAAGGGCTTGAACCCGAACTCCACCAGCACCGCCTGGAAAAACTCGAGCTCGTCGAGCTGAGTCTGATGGATCCGTGCCAGTACGACCGAATGGTCCAGGCCCTCAACCAGATCCTGAATGAGGGTGGTCTTGCCGGAGCCCACGTCGCCGGTCACCACGACGAAGCTGTCCCGGTTCCAGAGCGTGTACTCCATGTATGCCTTGGCCCGTGCGTGGCCGGGGCTCAGATACAGGAACCGGGGGTCCGGGGTGAGCTGGAAGGGGAGCTCCCGTAGGCCAAAGTGTTCGAGGTACATGGGGGCGGTGCAGCGGTGTTGGAGTGAGCATGACCTGGGTATCGCAGCCAGGGTGGGTTGTCAAGACGAACGGGCGGGCAGCAGCCTAAATACTCGAAGGACGGCGCAATTTTACGCATTTCGCGCCATCCGCCGTGCCCGGGCGCCCACACCCGAACGGGATGGTGGGTCGTGTAGGACTCGAACCTACGACCAATGGATTAAAAGTCCACTGCTCTACCAACTGAGCTAACGACCCGGGGCGGTCTTAGTGTACCTCCCGATGGCGAAATCACAACCGGACATCGCGGGTCGGACGCGCGCGGCCCGGCCAGGATTCACGTCCCTCGGTAGCGGGTGGGATCGGGGAGTCCCGCTTCGGCAAAGCCCTTGGCGCGCAGACGGCAGGCGTCACAGCGGCCGCAGGCGCGACCGGCCGCATCGGCCGCATAGCAGGACACGGTGAGGGCGTAGTCCACCCCGAGCCGGGTGCCGAGGCGCACGATCTCCGCCTTGCTGAGCCGGATCAGCGGGGTGTGGATCTCGAAGCCACGGCCTTCCACGCCGGCACGGGTGCCCAGGTCCAGTGCGCGCTGAAAGGCGGTGATGAATTCGGGGCGACAGTCCGGATAGCCGGAATAGTCCACGGCGTTGACGCCGATGAAGATGTCCTGAGCACCCAGCACCTCCGCCCAGGCCGCGGCCAGGGCGAGGAATACGGTGTTGCGCGCCGGCACGTAGGTGATGGGGATGCCTTCGGTGGGCGCCTCGGGAACCGCCAGCTCCGGATCGGTGAGGGCCGAGCCGCCAAACTGGTCAAGGCTCAGGGGAAGGATGCGGTGCTCCTGCGCTCCCAGGGCCTGCGCGATCCGCCGGGCGGCTTCGAGCTCCGCCTGATGGCGCTGTCCATAGTCGAAGCTCAGGGCGTGGCATGCGAAGCCCGCGTCACGGGCCACGGCAAGCACGGTGGCCGAGTCGAGGCCGCCGGACAGCAACACGACGGCACGCCGCCGGTCGCCGGTCATCGCCCGGGTACCTCGCCCCAGAGGAGTTTGTGCAGCTGTAGCTGCAGGCGCACGGGCAGGCGATCGTCGAGGATCCATTGCGCGAGCTCGGCCGGGTCCTGCCGTGTCCAGCACGGCGAGAACAGCACCTCACACCGGGCGGGAATCCCGTGCCGCTGGAGTACGTCCCGCGACCAGAGGTAGTCCCTGCGGTCGCAAATGACGAATTTCACCTGATCGTTGGACGACAGGTGGTCGAGGTTCTCCCAGCGGTTGCGGTGCGCCTCGCCCGAGGCCGGCGTTTTCAGGTCCATGATCTTGGTGACTCGGGGATC
>JALVEU010000130.1 GCA_027030565.1 Gammaproteobacteria bacterium
ACACCGGACGGCTGGCGAAAGA
This sequence comes from Gammaproteobacteria bacterium, assembly GCA_027030565.1. GTDB lineage: Bacteria > Pseudomonadota > Gammaproteobacteria > JAJDOJ01 > JAJDOJ01 > JALVEU01. The sequence goes on from JALVEU010000130.1 coordinate 23, forward strand.
TCGTCTCACGCGGTGAAGCGGGCAAAGCCTATTTCAGGTCAGAAACCACTAACTGGAACGCGCCGTTTGCGCTCTCGTCTCAGAAGGCTGCGTTGGCAACTTTGCCAGAAGATCGGGAGCGTTTCCCCGTTGCCCTGTGGTTGCGTGACGTGCTTCAGTCTGGCGTGCAGCGGATCGCCCTCTCTGGGGAGGCAATGCGGTGCCCATCACCACCGACTCGGAAGCATGGATATTTACCAGATGGGTCCAATTTGCCGTACGTAGTGGAAAGACTCGAGAGACAAAACAAAAAACAGTATGCCCGTTGGCTTGAGCATGTCCGTGAGGGTTTGCCAGATATTGACAGCGTTACCACGCAGGAGCGTCCCGAGGATCGTCACCGTTACTTGGTACTGCGTTATCGGAATGGTTTGGAGGCGCCCTCATGGCTGGTTTCCGACGGTACCCTGCGTATGCTGGCGCTTACATTATTGGCCTACACCTCCGATGTGCATGGGGGCATCTATCTAATCGAGGAACCTGAAAATGGTATCCATCCTCGTGCCGTGGAAACGGTGTATCAGGCGCTGTCTTCAGTGTATGGCGCTCAAGTGCTGCTTGCGACGCATTCTCCGGTGATTCTGGGCATGGCTAATCTCGATGATCTGTTGTGTTTTGCTCGTGACACGGATGGGGCAACGGATGTCGTTTCTGGGGTTGACCATCCAAGCCTAAAGGCTTGGAAAGGAACCCTTGATTTGTCGAGTTTGTTTGCGGCGGGGGTGCTTGGATGACCCGATTGATGTGTGTCGTGGCGGACAAGAATATTGAGGCCGCAGTGTCGGCGCTCCTTGAGTGTCGTCGGCCTGCACTGGGTTTAGCGGACTTTTCCCTAGAGAAGATCGTTGTTCATCCACGACGTGATCCTGGCTGCTATCATGAAGGACCCGAGTTCTTAAAGGGGTTGATGGGAACTGGCGATCACCGTGGGTTGCTCGTTTTTGATCAGGCCTGGCAAGGAAACCCACACGCGACGGCAGTTGATACAGAAGCAGCAGTTCGGGCACGTTTTGCAAACCTTGGTATTGCCGGACGTGCGGAGGTCGTGGTTATTGAGCCAGAACTTGAGGCTTGGGTTTGGAGTAGCTCACCACACGTCGGGCAGGTACTTGGATGGGATGGTAACCATGCAACCTTACGCGGTTGGCTCTCCAAACGTGGACTCTGGCCCGACGACGCCCCCAAGCCGCCCGATCCGAAAAAGGCTGTAGAGGCGGTTTTGTCCAAACAGCGGATTCCGCAATCATCCGCGCTCTATCGTCAGCTTGCCCGGCGAGTCAGCCTGGGAGGTTGCCAGGATGCCGCCTTTCTGCGGTTTCGGGAGTTTTTGAGGCATCAATTGGAAGAAGACAATCCCTGATGCACCCGTTCCATGATTACCTCCCCCAACAACTGGCCGAAATGCTCAAGAAGCGTGGCATTTTGGTGTTCTATGACCCACGATGTGAGTTTGAGCAGTTTGTTCGTGTGACCTGGAAGAAATAGGTCCCGATACCTGCTGCAGCGGCCTCGGCGGAGACATTGTGCGACAAGGAGGCGCCGTTCGGTCTCCCTGGCCGGACCGGGATGCGGGACTCATGTCGCTCCCACCCATCCGAGCCTTCGTGCGAGTTGACCGAGCCAGTACACCGCGAGGTACACCTGCAGCCAGAAGAGTGCGCCCGCGATCGTGGAGACCAGCACGGCGGTGGTGTCCACCCGGCCATTGGCGTACACCCACGCCTCGGGCAGGCCGTGGACGACGCCCCAAACGCTGCCCCCTGCGGCCCAGATCGAGGTGAGCACAAACACCCCCAAGGCGCGGCGTCGCCGGGCACGCCGCTCACGGGAAGCCAGGGCTTCCGCCGCCTGGATCCACTGCCATCCGTGCCGAGCGTTGCGGGCGCTGCCCAGTGACGGCGCAGCCGATGCCGTCAGGGCGAGCCACCCGCTCAACCCCACCCCGATGAGGAGGCCTCCCGCCCACAGTGCCGGTGGCAGGAGTCGCCCGAGATGGGCCCAGGGGCGACCGCCGGCGGCGTCCATCGCCGAGAGCCAAATCCAGGGGAGGCCCAAGAGGAACAGCAGCGCCACGGCCTGCATGACCATCCCCGTGCCGAAGGGGTTCTGCGCCCGGTCGAGCGCCTGAATCGCCGCGGAGGCGCCGCGGCGGCCTTCTTGGATGGAATCCCCCGCTTCGCGGGGGGGCGCCCTGTAGTCCAGCGCCTTCGGCGGCCCGGACCAGACGGCATGACTATGGATGCCGAGCGAGCCGCCTTCCAGGATCAGGATCCATTCCATGCGCCCCTGCCTCGCCTGGGGGATGCGGCGGGGCAGGCGGAACGCGAAGGGGATCTCTACGTGCCGGCCCACGCGCCGGGGTCGGATCGCCGCGTCGGTGGACCACAGGGGCTTGACCATGAAGCCGGTCCATCGTCCGCCCCGCCCGGTGGGCCGCTCGATGACCTGGAACTCCTGGAGCACGAGCCGCAGGTGCACCGGTTGCCCGTCCCAGCGACGCGCGGGCAACCGATACCGGCCGGTGACCCGCCCACGCGGCCCCACGTCGGCCTCTTCGAGCCGCAACACATGGGTCTCGAGACGCCCCCGCCACAGGGCACGCAGTCCCCAGATCAGGAGCGCCACCCACAGGAGACCGAAGACCGCGGCAAACAACACCGCGCCCGGGCGCCCCAACGGGACCTCATGGGGGGCGTTGAGTACCACTGCCGCCAGAAACATCAGTACCGGCATGGCGGCCAAGGCGGTCAGTGCACCCCGCGGGTACCGCCGGTCCAGGAGCGGCTCGCCCCGACGGGGGCCCTTCTTGACTTGGCGCATCCAGCGCTGCGCCGCGCTCACGAAGCCCAGCACCACCACGACCCCGAGCCCACCGATGGCCCAGAGCAGCGGCTCCCGGTAGGTGACGAGGAACTCCGACACCGCGGGGATCATCGCCCCTCCTCCCTCCCGTCCGGTGCCGAGACCGGCTCCCCGAAACGCAGGGCCTGCACCGGATCGTGCACCAGCGCACGCAGCGCGGGTGACTCCCAGGGCGCCCAGGACATCACCAGGCCCGCAAGTAGCGCCAGCGCCAGCCACATCCAGAGCCCGTTGTCCGCACGGGGTCGCTCCCAGCCCATCATGGGACCGGGCGGAGTCAGGTTCTCGCCGCTTCTGGGGTCGATCAGGGGGTGCGCGCGGATGGGCACGCGGCGGATCCGCCCGGCGCGGGCATCCTCCACGAACCATCGCCACGCCCGGAAGGCGCGCAAGAAGATCCCCAGATAGAACGCCGCGCTGAGCGCCAACACGGCCCAGCCGGCGCCCTCCCGGCCCGCCTCCAGGAGCGACCACCCGAAGCGAAGAAACGGCCACCAGGCCGCCCCGAGCAGCAGGGTCACGATGGCGAAGCTCCAGTGTGCCGGGCGCTCCATGCGCACTACGAGCGCCGGATCCACCGATGCGCGGCTTTGCTTTCCCCTGATCCGATTCACGCCTTGGGCTACCGAGTGAGCCAAGCTCCGCTTGCTGCACACCACCTCACGCACACTCGACCGCTCGAGTATGGTGTGCCCACGAATAGGGGACAACGCCGGGCGGAATGACCGGGAGGTCTCCATGAACGGGCGGCGGGCATGCCACCTCGACCCGAGCGGAAGTCGCCGCCTCAGCGTCC
>JALVEU010000131.1 GCA_027030565.1 Gammaproteobacteria bacterium
AGGAGCTTGTCGTAGAGATCGAGTGCGGAGGTGACCATGGGGAAATTCTATCACGCGGGTCCCGAGATCCACGGCAGGCCGGCCTGTGCTACGCGACGCTGGCCGTCTGCGCCAACCCCGCCGCCGACCGCGGCCCCGAGCGGATCACGCTGGAGCAGATCGACGCCACCCTGGCCGAGGGCACAGGTAAGGTCCGCCGCCTCCTGAGCCGGTTGGTGCGGGAACTGCGTATTGCGCACTGAAGGGCAAGCCCGGTCTTGCCCAGCTGGCTGCACACGGTCACGCGTCTGTTCCTGCCTGAGTGGACGGACTACACAGCGTGTGCCCCATAAACCGAGCGGATCCGGATGGCCTTGGGATCGAGGATGCAAGCCTCGCGGCAGAGGGCACAGCCGGTGCAGAGGTCGGAATCGATGTGCGGCCGGTGCCCGCGCCAGCGCAGGGCCCCGGGCACGGGACAGCTGCCGGCACAGGCGCCGCATTCCGGACCAAGGTAAGGCAGACACTGATCCTGGCGGATCTCCGCCACGGCGATACGCGGTGGCGGAATGTCCCCGGTTGCAGCCCCGTCGGTTTCGGGCAGCCGCAGGGCACCCGCTTCGCAGGCGCTCACACAGGGCCATTCCTTGCAGAGTCGGCACCCGCGGTGCAGCAAGTCCAAGGCGGGCGTACCCGTGGCCTGGGCGCCCACTTTCGCACCGAGCAGGAAGACGACACCGTGGGGACAGGCCTGCACGCAGGCGCCGCAACGGGTACAGCTGAGCAAGAAGTCCAGTTCTTTCAGGGCGAAGGGTGGCCGCACCCATGCGGCCGCTTGACGCGCCGCTTTGCGCTCGGCCTGCTCCACCACAACACGGCCTGTCTTACGCAGGGCGGCATTGAAGAATTCCCGGCGGTCCATGCTCAGAAGCGCATGACCATGGGCTGCATCAACAGCCAGAGATTGAAGGCCGTCACTGCGCATGCGAAGAGTATGAGCGGCGCCAGCCGCCAGGCGGGCTGGCCCGCCTCACCCAAGGCGGACCGACCACGGTGGCGGATGATCTGCAAGGCGATCACAAAACCCAGCGCCATGAGTCCCGTCTGCAGCGCCCAAAGGACGTCGAGCGGGATCCATGTGTCGAGATGATGCAGATGCTTCTCGGCCAGACTCAAGGGCTGGGCGTGCACGCCCAGCGGGTCGCGGAGCACGGCACCGAGCCCGCTGCTCTCCCGGGCCAGGTGGTTGAGGTTGTGGGCCAAATGGTAGGCGAAGGCCAGGGGCAGGGCGGTGAATGCGAAGGTGGCGAAGAAACGCCGGAACGGCATCGTTGAACCCGTCCAGCGGTGGGCCCAGCGGGCCGCGCCCCAATACAGGAGGCTCGTGCATGCGATGCAGGCCGCCAAGCCGGCGCTGAAGCTCCACAACAGCCGGCCGGAGTCCCCGATGACCCGGGCCAGCGCGCGCATAGCCGGTTCCCAGAAGGGCATCATGGTCAGTCCATGGAAGATGGTGAGCGCCAGGAGGATCAGCATGAACCAGGCCTCGTCCCAACGGGGCCGTGCCCCGACGACGGCCTCGGCTGCAGGGGACCGGAACCGCCAGGCGATGTTGTCGTGGGGGCAGCTTTGCGTACAGTTTCCGCACGAAATGCAGTAACTGTTCTGGGTCAGCCGACCCATGACCAACCAGGTGGGACAGGGTTCGATCTGGGCGTTGCCGTAATAGCAATCCAGGGTCCTGCAGTGGGCGCAGATCTCGGCTTCGATGGGACGCAGTTCCACGAGCGAAAGCTGCGAATAGAAGCCGACCGTGCGCCCTACCGGACAAAAGTAGCGGCAGAAGGCCTTGCGCTCGAACAGGGCCAGCGACACCGTGGCGAGCACCACCATCAGCAGCGCCACCAGCGCCGTGGCGTATGGGCTGGTGGTGATGCCCACACCCAGCTCCAGCCAGGTCAGTCCAATGAACAGCCATAGCGCAGGCCAGACGCTGCGCAGAGGCCTGGGCACCCGGAGGTTCAGACTGTTGTTGGGTTCGGCCCGGCGCCACAGCCTGCGCCGTACCAGCCAGTGGGCCAGCGCGTCCCAGGGGCAGACGGCACACCAGGCGGTGCCGAGCAGCAGCACGGAGAAGACCAGACCGGCCCACCACAGATTCCAGGTGAGCATGGTGGCCAGGTTGCGTTCGGGAATGGGCGTGCCGAACAGGCCCGCTGTGATGACCAGCAGAAACAGGGCCACCAGGAACATGCGCAGGCTGATCAATACCCATGGGGTCGCGGTGAGCCGCCGGATGCCAGGCCCTATGAGCGGCAGTCGTCCCAGAGAAACGCCTTGGCTTTCGATGCCTTTTGCAGGGGTGCGCGCCAGTGCCCAGAGGGCAGCCGCCAGGACGAATGCCAGTGTCACCATCCCCCAGGAGACGGGCAGGCCGCGGTGCGTCATGGTGGCGTTGCCGGTGCCGAGCGCCAGGCAAGTGGGTCCGGAAAGCAGTGCGGCCAGGCCGGGGTCGTTCATGGGCGTGCCTCGTCGCGGGCCTTGCGAATCTTGGCGGTGAGCAGGCGTCGACGCTGCGCCAGGTTCACGCCCAGCAAGACAGCGACGATGGTGCCGACGGCAAGACCGATGGGACCGATGGGCGCCGGATCACCGATGCGCAGAGGGAAGTCGATGACGTATGGTTCACCTTCCGACTCGAATTCGGCGGTGATCACATAGTCGCCCGCGTCTGTGAAGACGAACCCTTGCCGATAGACGTTGTCGTCCGGCGACTGCACGCCGAGTATCTCCTCACGCCCCCCGAACCAACTGTCGTCCCGGACCTTGAAGGTCACCTCGCCGTGGAAGGGGCGCCCGTCGTCAAGCCGCGTGGCGTAGAGATTGATCCGTCCGGGTGCGCCGGGTCTGGGGAAGGCGGGAAAGACCATGTACGTGACGAAATAGTCCCCGATTTGGGTCTCCACCTGCATACTGGGCGGGGTGTTGGAATCTTCGTTGAGGCTGTAGGCGGGCCGACCGAGGACGTGATGGGCCATGGCGAACGACGGGGTCAGGAACCATAGTGCCAGGCCCGGGAACAGGTGCCGAAGACTCCTGACCCGCGTGGCGCGGCACGCGCCTGGGAGCGAAACACGCCTCATATCCGATGCCTCGCCACGGTCCCCTCGCTGCGCTTCACGATGCGGATGGGCAGGCTCGGTTCCGGACAGACCTCCACGCACAGCCCGCAGCCCACGCAGCCCTGCTTGACGATGGGTTGGTACTGGTTCCACATCTTGAAGCCGATGGCCCGCTCGCCCAGGGGACAGATGCTGACACAGGCCCCGCAGATGCCCCGGTCCACCCAGGGATAGCAGGCGCTGCGATCGATTTGAGCGATACCCATGTCGATCTCCTGGAGTGGGGTCTCGGTGAGTGCTTCTGTGGGACACACCTCCATACACTTGCGACACAGGATGCAGGCCTTGCGGGCGGGATCGATAAAAGGGGTGTTGGTCCGGTCGCCACCCTCATGGGTGTAGAAGCGAATGCACCGGGGTGGGCAGACCTCACCGCACAACCCGCAGCCGATGCAGGCGCGCACGAAGCGGTCGTCGTCGTGCAGTGCGCCGGGTGGTCGAATACGTTCCTCGGGCGCGGCCGCAACCCCTGGAATGACCTCCGGGGCGAGTAGACGAGCGATGCCGTAGGGCAGGGCCCCTGCGGCCAGGGCCGCGCCTCCGGCC
>JALVEU010000132.1 GCA_027030565.1 Gammaproteobacteria bacterium
CACGGGCTCGCCGTCGACCAGCACCGTGCAGGCGCCGCACTGGCCGATGCCGCAGCCGTACTTGGTCCCCGTCAGCCCCAGCCCGTCGCGCAGTGCCCAGAGCAGTGGCGTCTCCGGTGGCATGGAGACCTCGTGCACCCGGCCGTTGACCCGCAGTTTCATCGCCATCGCCCCCTTTCTCGTCGGCACACTCCACATGCCATATAGCACATGGTGCGGAAGAGCGTATGCCCTCGGGCGAGGTCGTCTGCGCGCCGGCCCGGCCCGACGGGTTGGGCGGGCTCGCCGAGCGCTCCGGGATGCCCGTCAGCCGCTGCAGCCCGCCAGGCCGCGGGCGCGGGCACGGCAGGCACCGGGATCCGCGCTTCCGGCGCAGAGGGTACGATGATAGCCACAGAGGTCGTGGCTGCCCGCTACGTCGAGGTCGCTGCCGAAACGGAGCACGTGGAGCACCGGGACATGCATATAGGTGCGGGTCACCGGGCGGCCGTCTTCCAGATTGACCACCTCTCGCGGTGGCAGTCCCGGGACCGGGTCGTGCACATTGGCGATCCGCCAACTCACCCCCACCAGCTCGCGATACCGGGCCACGAACTCGGGATCTCCCACCCGTGGCGCCCCGAAACTGTACATTTCCACGGGCAACCCGGTGCGCTGCGCCAGTTCGGCGGCCGCCATCACCGCCAGCGCGCCACCCAGGCTATGCCCGGTGACGTGGATGGAGCGGTAGGTGCCCGCACCCAGCAGGGTGTTCACCGTGGCCAGCAGGGGCTGACGAATGGCACGGTAAATCCCGTCGAACCCCTGATACACACGCCCGCCGCGGTCCAGCCAACCGACGATCACCTGCGGGTAATTCACGTCGGCGAGCCACTCGTCGGCGCTGCGGGTGCCGCGGAAGGTCACGTGGATCTCCGTGCCACGGGTCGCCACATAGCCGATGGGCAACAGGTCGTGTCCGTTCGGCAGGTCACCCGAGATGGGCTGGGGGACGAAGAGCTGCTCCTGTAGCGTGTAGCCCTCGGGCAGCACGAAGGTGCGGTTGGCCAGAAAGTCGTCGAGCTGCTGGTAGGCGGCGAGCGAAAGGTGGGCGAACGCAGTCGCCCGCTCGGTCGGGAAGGGCGGTACCTGGGCGGCGGGCGGGGCCCCCTCATCGTCCGCACCACCACAGGCTACGAGCAGGCCGGCCGCCGCCATGAGGATCACGGCGACACGGAGACGGTGCAGACCGCGAGTGGGGCAAGAGATGGCAGCGAGCAGCGACATGGGGATACCTTGGCGGTGTCAGCAAGAGACCTCGCGCATTCTACCGCCCCGGTGCCGGGATTATCGTCCTTACGGGCTGCCGAGTGCCGGGAATGGCGAGCTGGACCCACCCCGCTGCTGTAGACTCCCCCGCATGCCCGCCGTACTCGCCCAGGCCCGTGGATTGCGCAAGCGCTACCGGGGACTCACGGCCGTGGATGGCATCGACTTCCACATCGAGCCCGGCATCTGCTTCGGGTTCCTGGGCCCCAACGGGGCCGGCAAAACCACCACGCTGCGCATGTTGCTGGGCCTCACCCCGCCCGACGCCGGGCGGCTCGAGGTCTTCGGCCTCCCGCTGCCGCGCTGCGGACGCGACGTGCGCCGGCACACCGGGGTGGTGCCGCAGACCGACAACCTGGACCCCGACTTCACCGTCGAGGAGAACCTGCGGATCTACGGCAGCTACTTCGGGCTGAAAGGTTCGGAGCTCGACGAACGCATTGCCCGGCTCCTGGAATTCGCCGCCCTGGCCGAGCGAGCCCGGGCACGCACCGAGACCCTCTCGGGCGGCATGAAGCGCCGGCTCACCCTGGCCCGTGCGCTGGTCAACGCACCGGAACTGGTGGTGCTGGACGAACCCACCACCGGTCTGGACCCCCAGGCCCGCCACCTGGTGTGGGCACGGCTCGAACAACTGCGCGCCGAGGGCACCACCCTGTTGCTGACCACCCACTACATGGAGGAGGCCGAGCGCCTCTGCGACCGACTGGTCATCATGGACCACGGCCGCATCCTCGCCGAGGGCAGCCCCCGGGAGCTGGTGCGCTGTCACGTGGAGCCGGAGGTGGTGGAGATCCGCAATGCGGAGCCCACGCTGGTCACCGGCCTGTCGCGGGCCGGCGACTGCCGCCTGGAGCAGGTGGGCAGCAGCCTCTATTGCTACACCGAGCGGGCGGCGCCGCTGCTCGAGCGTCTACGCGACCGTAAGGGCCTGGTGTTCCTCCACCGGCCCGCAGGTCTGGAAGACGTCTTCCTGCGCCTCACCGGTCGGGAGCTGCGCGACTGATGCATCCCTGGGGTCCACCCCGCATCCGCTTGGCGGCCCTGGCCGTGTGGCGCCGCAATCTACTGGTCTGGCGCAAGCTCCTGGGCCCGGCGCTGGCCATGAACTTCGGCGAGCCCGTGCTCTACCTCCTCGGCCTGGGTTACGGGCTCGGGTTCTTCATCGGCGAGATGGCGGGAATGCCCTATCTGAGCTTCCTGGCCTCGGGCATCGTCGCCTCGTCGGCCATGACCACGGCGAGCTTCGAGGGCATGTATTCGGTGTTCACGCGCATGGTGCCGCAGCGGACCTACGAGGCCATTCTCGCCACACCCCTGGACGCCGACGACATCGTGACCGGAGAGCTGCTGTGGTGTGCCACCAAGAGCCTGATCAGCGCTACGGCGATCCTCGTCGTGGCGGTGGCCATGGGCGCATTGCCGGCAACGCCGGGGCTGGTCCTGGTCCTCCCCGTGGTGTTCCTCACCGGTCTGGCCTTCGCCGGGCCGGCCCTGGTGGTGAGCGCCGTGGCGCCCAACTACGACTTCTTCAACTATTACATGGTGCTGGTGATCACCCCCATGTTCATCCTGAGCGGGGTGTTCTATCCCATCGACACGCTCCCCACCACGTTGCAGGACGCCGTCCAGTTCCTGCCTCTGACCCACGCAGTGGCACTGAGTCGCAGCCTCGTGGCAGGCACGGGGACCGCCGTGGCCTGGGTGCACGTGGTGGTGCTGAGCGCCTACGCCATGGTGGGCCATTACTTCGCCGCCGTGCTCATCCGCCGTCGCCTGCTGCGCTGAGCGCGCACACCAGGCCGAAGGCTATACTCCCGGCATGGACGGCCCACAGCGAAGCGAACGATGAAAGGACTCCTTGCGGCGCTCTTCGCCCTGGTCCTGTTGCCCGCGGTCCACGCGGCACCGCCCACTGGCGCCCCGCCCCAGCTCAATACGCGCTTCGAGCAGGCCGATGTGGCCCGCTGGCTGGCCATCTTCGAGCGGCCGGGACGCGAGCTCTGGGACCGGCGCCACGACATCGTCGCCGCGCTGGGGCTGAAGCCCGGCATGCGGGTGGCCGACATCGGCGCGGGGACCGGGTTTTTCAGCCTCCTGTTCGCCGATGCGGTGGGCCCTACGGGCAAGGTCTACGCCGTGGACGTCTCGCAGCCGTTCATCGACTTCATCGCCGAGCGCGCCCGCCGTGCCGGCAAACACAACGTGGTGACCGTGCGCAACACGGACCACAGCGTCATGCTCCCTGCGGGCTCTATCGACCTCGCCTTCGTGGCCGACACCTACCACCACTTCGAATACCCGGCCGACATGCTGGCCGGCATCCGTGCGGCCCTCAAACCCGGCGGGGCGCTGGTCGTCATCGACTTCCGCAAGGACCCG
>JALVEU010000133.1 GCA_027030565.1 Gammaproteobacteria bacterium
ACACCTACGGGCGCTACGACGACCTGTTCATCGTCGAAGGCGTGCCTGCGCAGGGTCACACTGTCCAAGACCTGGAGCAGGCATTCCTGAAGCAGATCGAGGCCTTGCGTGAGACCCCGGTGCGTGAGGACGAGCTCGAGCGCGTGAAGGCGCAGGTCGTGGCCGCGGAGATCTACAGCCGTGACTCCATCAGCCGGCAGGCGATGCTCATCGGGGCGACGGAGACCGTGGGGCTCGGCTGGGAGGTGCTCAACGAATACGTGAGCCGGATTCAGGCGGTGACTCCGGAGCAGGTTCAGGCGGCGGCCCGCAAGTATCTGGTCCCCGAGCGCCGCACCATCGTGGTGGTCGAGCCGCTGCCTCTGGACGGGCCCACCCCCCGGCCACGACCTACGAGCGGGCAGGAGGTGGTCCGATGAGGGCCCTACTGCGTGGACTGGTCTGGCTGGCGGGTTTGTACGCCGGGGGGGGCCTGGCGGCACCCGAGATCCAGCACTGGGTCACCGAGCAGGGACTGCGGGTGTATTTCTCCCCGGCACCAGAACTCCCGCTGCTCGATCTCAACCTGAGCTTCGACGCAGGCAGCGCGCGCGATGGCGACCGGCCCGGGCTCGCTCGTCTCACCGCCGGCATGCTGGACGAGGGCGCCGGTGGCCGGGACGCCGACGCCATCGCGGCGGCCTTCGACCGCGTCGGTGCCTCTTATGGCGCCTCGGTGGGGCGGGACATGGCTCAGTTCACCCTGCGTACCCTGTCGGCTCCGGAGTTCGCCGACCCGGCCGTGCGCACCTTCGTGGACGTGCTCGCGCGTCCGGATTTCCCCGCGGCGTCCCTGGCGCGGCTCAAGCGGCAGACCGCAGTTGCCATCGAACAGCAGAAACAGCGGCCTGGCGACGTGGCACGCAAGGCCTTCTACCGCGCGGTGTACGGGGATCACCCCTATGCACACCCGGTGATCGGCACCACACAGAGCATAAGCCGTATCGAGCGCCGCGACGTGATGGCGTTCTATCGACGCTATTACGGGGCCCGCAACGCCGTACTGGCCATCGTGGGCGACCTGGACCGGGGGGCGGCCGAGGCCCTGGCCGCTCGCATCTCCGAAGCGCTGGGTCCCGGCGCCCCGGCACCGGCCCTGCCGCCGGCGCCGGCGCCGGCGGCGGCCCGTACGGTGCATATCCCCTTCCCCTCCACCCAAGCGCACGTGTTCATCGGCCAGCCGGGCGTGAAGCGGGGTGACCCGCAGTGGCCCACGCTTTACCTGGGCAACCACGTCCTGGGAGGCGGTGGGTTCAGCTCGCGACTGGTCAAGGAAGTCCGCGTGCAACGCGGCCTCTCCTACAGCGTATACAGCGCCTTCGCCCCCATGCGTGTGCGTGGGCCCTTCTCCATCGGGCTGCAGACGCGCGTGGATCAGGCCGGAGAGGCCGTGGACGTGGCGCGTCGGGTGCTGCAGGCATTCATGGCCAAGGGTCCCTCGCCGGAGGAGCTCCAGGCGGCGCAGAGCAACATCACCGGTGGCTGGCCGCTGCGCTTCGACAGCAACGCCGAGCGGGTGGGATACCTGGCGGTCATCGGGTTCTATGGACTGCCCCTGGACTACCTCGAGACCTTCCCGAAACGGATCGAAGCAGTGACCACCGATCAGGTCCGCGAGGCCTTCGCCACGCACCTGGACCCGACGCGGATGGTGACCGTGATCGTCGGTGGGCCGGCGCGCTAGCCGCGGACTGCGCATCATCGGCGGGCAGTGGCGCGGCCGGCGGCTCCCGGTGCCCGCCGCGCCCGGCCTGCGCCCCACGCCGGAGCGGGTGCGCGAAACCTTGTTCAATTGGTTGCAGGGATGGCTTGCGGGTGCGCGTTGCCTGGACCTGTTCGCCGGGTCCGGGGCATTGGGCTTGGAGGCGGCTTCACGCGGTGCCGGGGAGGTGGTGCTGGTGGAGCGCTGCGTCCCGGTGGCTCGGCGTCTGCGTGAGGTGGCCCTGGAACTGGGCGCGGATCAGGTCCGGGTGGTCACCGACGACGCCTTGCGGTTCCTGCAGCGTGGTGATCCGGGACGCTTCGACCTGGTGTTCCTGGATCCCCCCTTCGGGTCGGGGCTGCTGGAGCGGGCGTTCTCACGGTTGCCTGCGGTGCTGAACGATCCGGCCCGGGTATATGTGGAATCGCCTGCCGGGGCGCCGCTGCCGCCCATGCCGACCGGCTGGCGCGTGTCGCGGCACACGCGTGCGGGTGACGTGGCCGGTTGCCTTATCGAAGTCCGCAATGGCCCGACGGATGGGGCCGACCTGGGTGCCGGGTTTCGGTAGACTGCTGGCGTTTGTATACAGCAGCCAGCATGAAAGGGGGGAATGCCATGGGAGGCTTCGCGGGATTCGTCATCGTCTTGCTGGCCCTGGCGGGCCTGATCGTCTTTCTCGGGGTCAAGTCCGTGCCCCAGGGCTATGAATGGACCGTGGAGCAGTTCGGCCGCTACCAGCGCACCCTGGGGCCGGGCCTGCACGTCATCATCCCGTTCGTCCAGCGCATCGGCAAGAAGCTCAACATGATGGAGTCGGTGCTCGACATCCCCAGCCAGGAGGTCATCACCAAGGACAACGCCATGGTGAAGGTGGACGGGGTGGTGTTCTACCAGGTGCTGGACGCCCCCAAGGCCGCTTATGAGGTCAACGATCTGCACCGCGCCATCGTCAATCTCACCATGACCAACATCCGAACCGTCATGGGCAGTATGGATCTGGACGAGCTGCTCTCGCAGCGCGACAAGATCAATGCCCAGCTCCTGGCCGTGGTGGATGCCGCCACCAACCCGTGGGGCGTGAAGATCACGCGGGTGGAGATCAAGGAGATCCAGCCGCCCAGGGATCTGGTGGACGCCATGGCGCGGCAGATGAAGGCCGAGCGCGAGAAACGGGCCACCATTCTGGAGGCCGAGGGGGAACGCCAGTCGGAGATCCTCAAGGCCGAGGGTCAGAAGCAGGCGCAGATCCTGGAGGCCGAGGGTAGGCGTGAGGCGGCCTTCCGGGACGCCGAGGCCCGGGAGCGCGAAGCCGAGGCCGAGGCCAAGGCCACCCACATGGTCTCCCAGGCCATCGCCAAGGGCAATGTGCAGGCAGTGAACTACTTCGTGGCCCAGAAGTACATCGAGGCCTTGCGTGGAATCGCCTCGGCAGAGAACGAGAAGGTGGTGCTGATGCCATTGGAGGCCGGTAGCGTGATCGGCTCCATCGCCGGGATCGCGGAGCTGGCGCGCAGCGCCGCCGGGCGCTCGGCGCAGGAGGGCTGAGCGGCGGATGGCCATCACCATCGATTTCTGGCACTGGTGGATCCTGGCCTTGGTGCTGCTGGGGGTGGAGGCGCTGGCCCCCGGATTCTTCTTCCTTTGGATGGGGGTGAGCGCCGCGGCGGTGGGCCTGCTGCTGCTGTTGCTGCCCGGGCTCGGCTGGCAGTTCCAGGTGCTGTGCTTCGCGGTGCTCTCGGTGGCGTCCATCGTGGTGTTCAAGCTCTGGCAGCGGCGCCACCCGCCGCGCACCGACCAGCCTGCCCTCAACCGCCGGGGAGAGCAGTACATCGGGCGTGTGCTCACCTTGAGCCGGCCCGTCCAGGACGGCTACGGTGAGGTGCGTGTGGACGACACGAACTGGCGCGTGCGGGGTCCGGATCTCCCGGCCGGGTGTCGGGTCCGGGTCG
>JALVEU010000134.1 GCA_027030565.1 Gammaproteobacteria bacterium
CCCTCACCCTAACCCTTTCCCCTGAAGGGAACGGGGACAATCAGGGCACATCTTCCATGATCTGGGGTGTGCCCAGCGGGCTCATGAGGGTTAGGATCGGCGTCTCCTTGAGGAGGTCCTGACCCCCACTGGCCGATCGCCCCTCGCTCATGCCCCCGATGTCCCAGTCAGATTCCGGTCCCGAGACCACGGTGCCCCGCTTCGCCTTCCTGCTGGCGGTGGGGGTGCTGGCCGGCGTGGGGCTCGCCTACGAAGTGCTGCTCATGCGGTTGTTCTCGATGCTGCAGTGGCACCACTTCGCGTACATGATCATCAGCCTGGCGCTGCTGGGCTATGGTCTGAGCGGGACGCTGCTGGCTCTGGCCGGTCGCTGGGTGGAACACCGTTTCACCGGGGCGTGGATCTTCTCCGCCCTGGGATTCTCTGTGGCGATCCCGCTGTCCTTCCTGGCCGCCGAGCAGGTGGCCTTCAACCCCCTGGAACTGCTCTGGGTGCCGAGCCAGTGGCTGCGGCTGGCGGGCGTCTATGTCCTGCTCATGGTGCCCTTCCTGTTCGTGGCGAGCGTGGTCTGTCTGGCCTTCCTGCGCCACCGCAGCCACGTGGGCGCCGTTTACGGGGCCGACCTGCTCGGGGCGGGACTGGGCGCCATGGGTGTCATGGTCCTGTTGGAGTTGGTCTTTGCCGAGCAGGCCCTGATCGTGCTCGCGGCCCTGGCCTTCGCGGCTGCGGGCCTGGGCGCGGGCGCGCTGCGTCGGCCCGTGTGGGCGGTCGCTGGGCTCACGGCGGGTGCCGTGTGTGGCTTGCTCGCAGGGCGGGGTGTACCCCTCGAACCCAATCCCTTCAAGCCGTTGGAACAGATGCTTCAAGTGATGGGTACGCAGGTGCTCACGGAGCGCTCCAGCCCGTTGGCACGGCTCACCGTGCTGGAGACGCCCCTGGTTCCCCTGCGCCATGTGCCGGGGCTGAGTCTGGCCGCCCCGGCGGAGCCGCCGGAGCAGCTCGCCGTGTTCGCCGATGGTGATGCCATGACGGCCATCACCCGTTTCGACGGGGAGCCGGAGCGGCTGCGCTATCTCGATTATACGCCCGAGGCGGCGGCCTACCGCCTGGTGCGCGAGGCGCCGCGGGTGGCCATCCTGGGTGCGGGCACCGGTGCCCCGGTGCTGCGCGCCCTGTACGAGCGGGCGGGCGCCATCGATGCGGTGGAGCTGAACCCCCAGGTCGTGGCATTGGTGCGCGAGGATTTCCCCTCGTTCGCCGGCGGGATCTACGACAGGCCCGAGGTCCGCGTCCACATCGCCGAGGCTCGGCGGTTTGCCGCGCTGCACCCGGGGCGCTTCGACTTGGTGGAGCTCCCGCTGCTGGATGCCTTCAACGCCGCCTCGGCCGGTCTGTATGCGCTCAACGAGAGCTATGTGTATACGGTGGAGGCGTTCCAGACCTACCTGGACGCCCTGGCCCCGGGTGGGGTGTTGTCTGTCACGCGCTGGGTGCGCGTCCCCCCGCGCGAGGGCATCAAGCTCTTCGCCACGGCGGTGGCGGCGCTGGAGGCGCGTGGCATCGCCGAGCCCGGGCGGCATCTGGCCTGGCTGCGGGGCTGGCGGACCGCCACGCTGCTGGTGTCGCAGCGCCCCCTGGAGCCGGCGCAGATCACGGCCCTGCGGGACTTCGCCCAGGCGCGCAGCTTCGATCTGGCCTGGCTGCCGGGGATGCGGGCGCAGGAGGCGAACCGCTTCAATCGGTTGCGTGAGCCGTGGTTCTACCAGGCCGCCGTGGCCATCCTGGGCCCGGAGCGGGACCGTTTCCTGGACCGCTACCGGTTCGAGGTCCATCCGGCCACCGACGACCGGCCCTATTTCTATCGCTTCTTCCGCTGGAATCTGTTCCCCGAGCTGCTGCGGCAACGCGCCCGCGGCAGCACGTTCCTGCAGGAGACCGGTTATCTCGTGCTGGTGGCCACGGTGGTGCAGGCGGCCCTCATCGCCGCGATCTTGCTTGGTGGGCCGTTGCTGGTCCACAGACGGCGCTCGCGCCGCACGGTCGGATGGCGGGTGCCCGTCTATTTCTTCGTTGTGGGCCTTGCGTTCATGTTCGTGGAGATCGCCGCCATCCAGGTCTTCGCCCGCTACCTGGCCCACCCCATCTACGCCGTGGCCGTGGTGCTGGCGTCGTTCCTGGTCTTCGCCGGGCTTGGTGCCTGGGCGAGCGGGCGCGTGGCCGTGCCCCGGCGCCGGCGCGCGACCGCCGTGGCGGTGGCCGCGATCGCCGGCCTGTTAGGCCTGGGGCTGCTGGTGCTAGACGACTGGTTTTCGGCCACCCTGGCGGCGGGGGATGCTGCGCGCGTGGCGCTCAGTGCCGCGGTAATCGCGCCCCTGGCCTTCGCTATGGGCATGCCCTTCACCCTGGGTCTTGCTGCCGTGTCCCAGGCCCGCCCCTCGGCCATGCCCTGGGCCTGGGCTGCCAACGGCTTCGCCTCCGTCCTGGGCGCCACCCTCGCCACCGGGTTGGCCATTCACCTGGGGCTGGATACCGTGTGGCTGTGGGGCGCCGCAGGCTACGGAGCCGCACTCCTGGCCTGGCCGGGGCCGCGGGGCGTCGCCGGCTGAAGCCGCGAATGCTCACCTCGGGCTCGCGGCGAGGACCTCGTCCGAAACCTCGTCTTCGAAGGCCTTGAAGTTCTCTTGGAAGGCGTGTACGAGCTTGCGTGCCTGGGCCTCGTAGGCGGTGCGATCGCTCCAGGTGGAGGCGGGGTCGAGCTCGGCGGCGGGGACACCGGGGCAGGTCTCTGGTACGGCAAGGCCGAAATGCGGGTCGGTGCGGTAGGAGACCTCGTCCAGAGCGCCTTCCAGGGCGGCATTGAGCATGGCCCGGGTATGGGCGATGTCCATGCGCCGGCCTACCCCATAGGGGCCTCCCGTCCAGCCCGTGTTGATGAGCCAGCAGCGCACCTGGTGGCGGCGTAGCTTCTCGCCCAGCAGATGGGCGTACACGGTGGGATGGAGGGCCATGAAGGGTGCACCGAAGCAGGGGCTGAAGGTGGGTTCGGGCTCGGTGACGCCCTTCTCGGTGCCGGCCACCTTGGCGGTGTAGCCGGAGAGGAAATGGTACATGGCCTGCTCCGGTGTGAGTCGCGCGATGGGCGGCAGCACCCCGAAGGCGTCGGCCGTGAGCATCACCACGTTGCGCGGGTGGCCTGCCACACCCGGGTAGACGGCGTTGGGGATGTGGGTGATGGGGTAGGAGCCGCGGGTGTTCTCGGTGAAGCGGGCGTCGTCCAGGTCCAGGCAGCGCGTGCGGATGTCCAACGCCACGTTTTCCAGGATGGTCCCGAAGCGCCGCGTGGTCTCGTAGATCTGGGGCTCCTTGTCCCTGGACAGGTGAATGACCTTGGCATAGCACCCACCCTCCAGGTTGAAGATCCCTTCGTCACTCCAGGCATGTTCGTCGTCGCCGATGAGCCTGCGTGCGGGGTCGGCCGAGAGGGTCGTCTTGCCGGTGCCCGACAGGCCGAAGAAGATGGCCACATCGCCGGCGTCGCCCATGTTGGCCGAGGCGTGCATGGAGAGTACGCCCCGGCGGGGCAGCAGGTAGTTCATCACCGTGAAGATGGATTTCTTGATCTCACCGGCATAGGCGGTGCCGCCGATGAGCACCAGGCGC
>JALVEU010000135.1 GCA_027030565.1 Gammaproteobacteria bacterium
GTGCTCCATGAACAATGCCCTGGCGCTCATCCTGGCTGCCGGCATTGGTCGGCGGGCCGGTCTGCCGCACCCCAAGTGCCTGTTGGAGTGTGGTGGTCACACCCTATTGGAACGCCACCTGCGGCTCCTCCGTGCAAGCGGTGTGACAGAGGCGGTTTTCGGGCTGGGCCATCGGGCCGAGGAGATTCGCGCCGCAGCCTCCCGGTGCAACCCGGGGATGACCTTGCGTTTCGTCGAAAACCCCCGGTACCGGGCGGGCAGCGTGGTCACCTTGTGGTCCCTGAGGCCGTCTCTGCGCGAAGGCCGCCCGGTACTCGTCATGGACGCCGACGTACTGTACGACCAGCGGATGCTGGAACGTCTGATGGACAGCCGCCACGAGAACGTCTTCCTGCTGGACCGGGAATTCGAAGACGGAGACGAGCCGGTCAGGCTCTGTGTACGCGCGGGGCGGCTCGTGGAATTCCGCAAGCGTGCCCAGGGGCACTTCGACTATTGCGGGGAGTCGGTGGGATTCTTCCGGTTCGGTCCGGAAATGGCCGGTCGCCTGGCAGACCGCGTCGAGCACTACGTGGAAACGAAAAGAGACGAGGCCCCACACGAGGAGGCCATTCGGGACCTCCTGCTCGCCTGGCCCGAGGCGTTCGGCTGGGAGGAAGTCACTGGTCTGCCATGGATCGAGATCGACTTTCCTGCCGACGTGGCGCGCGCGCGCAGCGTCGTCCTCCCGCGTCTGCTGCCCCTGCCGTGATGCAGGTGTGCCGGGCGTCGTTCCGTGGGCTCGATCGGTGGAACGCCTCGGCGCGCTCGTGCCGATCTGCGCTCGGCACCTCCGGCGCCTTCGCCGAGGGCCGGCGAGGCGCTATGATGCGCGGCTTCGTCGATGGATCGATCCTCAGCCCATGAACGCCTTGCTCGAGACGCGCCCAGTGCGCAAGACCACACAGCTGCGTCGCCTCCTGGAATCGCCCCACACCGAGTTCATCCTGGAGGCCCATAACGGGCTCAGCGCCCGCATCGCCGAGGAGGCCGGATTCAAGGGGATCTGGGCCAGCGGGCTCGCCCTGTCGGCCCAGTTCGGGGTGCGCGACAACAACGAGGCGAGCTGGACCCAGGTGGTGGACATGCTGGAATTCATGTCCGACGCCACGACCATTCCGATCCTGCTCGATGGCGACACTGGGTACGGGAATTTCAATAACCTGAGGCGACTTGTTCAGAAATTGGAGCAGCGTGGGATCGCCGGCGTCTGCATCGAGGACAAGCTGTTCCCCAAGACCAACTCCTTCATCGCGGGGGAACGCCAACCCCTGGCCGATGTAGACGAATTCTGCGGCAAGATCCGCGCCGGTAAGGACGCCCAGTCGGACCCGGACTTTTGCCTCGTGGCCCGGGTCGAGGCACTGATCGCCGGCTGGGGGCTGGACGAGGCCCTGCGTCGGGCCGAGGCGTACCATGAGGCGGGCGCCGACGCCATCCTCATTCACAGCAAGCTGCCCCGCCCCGACGAGGTGCTGGCCTTTGCCGAACGTTGGGCCGGCCGCTCGCCCCTGGTCATCGTGCCCACCAAGTACTACAGCACCCCGGTGGAGGTGTTCCGAGAGGCGGGCATAAGCCTGGTGATCTGGGCCAACCACTTGATCCGTGCCGCGGCCCGGGCCATGCAGGAAGTGGCCCGCGAGATCCACGACACCGCCAGCCTCCTCAACGTGGAGGACCGGATCGTGCCGGTCGAGGAGATCTTTCGGCTCCAGGGGGCCGATGAGCTGGCCGAGGCCGAGAAGCGCTATTTCGCCGGGCGCAGCCGCCATACGAAGGCGGTGATCCTTGGCGCGAGCCGGGGCGGCGCCGAGCTCGCATCCCTCACGGAGGAATACCCCAAGGTCATGCTGCCCGTGGCCGGCAAGCCGCTGCTGCAGCGTCTCGTCGAGACCTTCAAGCAGCACCAGGTCAACGACCTAGCCGTGGTGACCGGCTACCGGGCGGACCGCGTCCAGGTGAGCGGCGTTCAGCGCATCGAGAACCCTGCGTTCTCCGAGCACGGAGAACTGGCCTCCCTGGCCTGTGCCCGCGGCGCCTTCGGCGACGACCTCGTCGTCAGCTACGGTGACCTGCTGATCCGCAGCTACATCCTCGGCGATCTGCTGGACAGCGACGCACCCCTGACCATCGTGGCCGATACCGAACTGCCGCGGCCGGACTCCGCAGACTGGCGCGACCTGGTCTGGTTCGAGCCCGAGCGCGCCGTGCCCTGGGGGCACCAGGCCCGGCTCACGGCCGTCCAGAACCGCATGGTCGAGCAGCCGCCGGAGGCACCGTCCGGACGCTGGATCGGCATGTTGCGCGCCCAGAACCAGGGCGTCGCCTGGATCGAGACCGCCCTGGCCGCCCTGGAACGGCGGGCCGATTTCGCCACCCTGGGACTCCCCGACCTGCTGGCGTGGATCCTCGACCAAGGGCATCCGGTGCGCGTGCAGCGCATCCACGGCCACTGGCTGGATGTGAACCGGGCCGAAGATCTCCTGCGGGCCGCCGACTTCGCCCACGGTCTGCCGGCGGAGTGGCGATGATCGAGGCACGCGCCTTCGTCGAGGCGGCCGCAGCGCTCGGGATCCGCTGGTACGCCGGAGTCCCCTGCTCCTTTCTGACCCCGTTCATCAACTACACCCTGGGTGCACCCGAGACCCGCTACATCATGTGCGCCAACGAGGGGGACGCCGTGGCCCTGGCTTGCGGCCTGGAGCTGGGCGGCGCCGGGCCGGCGGTGGCCATGATGCAGAACTCGGGGCTGGGCAACGCGGTGAATCCCCTGACCTCGCTGGCCCACACCTTTCGCATTCCCCTGCTCCTGATCACCACCCTGCGCGGCGATCCAGATCTCGGAGACGAACCCCAGCACCGACTCATGGGTCGCATCACCGGTCCTCTGCTCAGCCTCATGGAAATCCCCTGGGAGCAGTTTCCTCGGGAGGCGCAGGCCCTGGCGCCGGCCCTGCAGCGCGTACAGGCCTGGTTCTCCAGCGAGCGGCGCCCCTACGGGCTGGTGATGCGCAAGGGCAGTGTAGCCCCGCATCCGCTGGCAGGGACGCCGCCCCCCCGCCGGGCGCCGGGTGCGGTCGTGGATCTGCGCCGCGGCGCGCGGCCACCCACACGAGCCACGGTGCTGGGCCGGCTGCTCGAGCGCACCGACCCGGCCTCCAGTGTCGTGGTCGCCACCACCGGCTATACGGGGCGTGAGCTGTTCGCCCTCGAAGATCGCCCCAACCATCTGTACATGGTCGGCTCCATGGGCTGTGCACTCATGCTGGGCCTGGGGCTGGCCCTGGCCCGCCCGGATCGTACCGTGATCGTGGTCGACGGCGACGGTGCGGCCCTGATGCGCATGGGCAACTTCGCCACCGTGGGAGCCTACGGTCCGGCGAACCTGATCCACGTGCTGCTCGACAACGCCGCGCACGAGTCAACGGGGGGGCAGTTCACTGTCTCCCCCGGGGTGGCATTCGCGGAAGTGGCTCGATCCTGCGGATACGCCTGGTCGGGTGAAGGCGACGACGTGGCGGCCCTCGACGCCGCCCTACAGGCGCAGGCCGAGGGCCCGCGCTTCCTGCACCTGCACACCACCCGGGGCGTGATGCACGAT
>JALVEU010000136.1 GCA_027030565.1 Gammaproteobacteria bacterium
TGTGCGACGGCTGCGCCCGCTGCTGCCTACACAAAGTGGAGGACCCGCGCAACGGCAGGGTGCGCTACACGAACATCGCCTGTCGGCTGCTGAATCTCGAGACCTGCCGCTGCCGGGACTATGAGCACCGGCATGAACGCGTGCCCGACTGCCTGCCGCTCAGTCCGGAGAGCCTGCGTGAGAGCGATTGGCTCCCGGCCACCTGCGCCTACCGCTGCCTGGCCGAGGGCCGCGCCCTGCCCGTCTGGCATCCGTTGATCACCGGCAGCGCCGACAGCGTGCATCAGGCGGGCGTGTCGGTCCGGGGCTGGCGGTACCCGAGGAGCGAGCGGGGTCGCCCCTGCATCACCTGCTGGACTGGTCGGTGGGGTGAGCGAGGGGGTGCGTATCGACAAGTGGCTGTGGGCGGCGCGGTTCTTCAAGACGCGCAGCCTGGCCCAGGCCGCGGTGGAGGGTGGCAAGGTTCACGTCAACGGCATGCGCGTGAAGCCCGCCCGGCGCGTCCATCCGGGCGATCGCTTGGAGATCACGCGGGGCTGGGAGCATTTCGAGGTGGTGGTACGGGGGCTCAGCGAACGCCGCGGCCCGGCCCGCGAGGCCCAACGACTCTACGAGGAGACCCTGGAGAGCCGCAGGCGCCGTGAGCGCGAGGCCGAGGCCCGGCGCCTGGCGCGTATTGCCAGCCCGGCTCCCGGGCATCGCCCAGACAAGCGCTCGCGCCGCCAGATTCGGCGCTTCACCGGCAAGAGATAATCATTGAAGAATGCCGAAACCGAGGATGCGGGATGAATTCGATCAGGCGCGGCAAGCGTCCAGCTGTTCCGCGAAGGATGGTGGCTATGACCGTGTCGGCGGAGATTGAGCCATGACGCGGCCCCGAACACCGCTACTCACCGTGGACACGATCATCCGCCTGGACGAACGGGCGCCCACTGAGGTGGTGCTGATCGAGCGGCGCAATCCGCCGCCAGGCTGGGCGCTTCCGGGTGGTTTCGTGGACGTGGGCGAACGGGTGGAGGCCGCAGCAGTGCGAGAGGCGGCCGAGGAGACCGAACTCCGCGTGACACTGCGGGCGCTGCTGGGCGTGTACTCGGATCCAGCGCGTGATCCCAGGGGACACACTGTGAGTGTGGTGTACGTGGCCGACGCCCGCGGTGTACCCCGGGCAGCCGACGACGCGCAGGCCGTGCAGACCTCAGACGTGCGGGACCGGGGCCTCACCCTGGCCTTCGACCACCGGCTGATCCTCGACGACTATCTCAACTGGCTGGAACACGGCGAACCCGCGCCGCTGCGTTTCTGAGCCTCGCTGGGGTGCTCCGCTGGCGACGAGTGGCGATCCCCTTTCGAGGGGCTCAAAGAGGGGCAGGGGATGAGGGATGTTTCGTGGTGCGGTAGTGGGTCCCTCTCTGTCCCCTGCACGGACCACAAGGCGGGGGTGGGCATTTCCTATAATCCTCCGCCTCCTTCGCACACCCTCCGTGCCGCTCGCGTGCCGCCGATTCAGACACCGTAATACTCTCGGTACCAGGCCACGAAGCGGCGGACCCCTTCCTCCACCGGGGTGCGGGGGCGATAGCCCACGTCCCGGACCAGGTCTTCCACGTCCGCGTAGGTGTCAGGCACGTCCCCGGGCTGCAGGGGCAGTCGGTTCTGGCGAGCCTTACGCCCCAGGGCCTCCTCCAGCACCTGGATGTAGTGTTCCAGCTCCACTGGATTCTGATTGCCGATGTTGTAGAGGCGGTAAGGGGCGGCGCTGGTGCCGGGATCGGGGGCTTCCCCGCTCCAGTGAGGATCGGGTTCGGCCACGTGGTCCAAGGTGCGCACCACGCCCTCGACGATGTCGTCGATGTAGGTGAAGTCCCGGCGGTGGCGGCCGTAGTTGAACACGTCGATGGGCTCACCGGAGAGTATGGCCCGCGTGAACTTGAACAAGGCCATGTCGGGCCGGCCCCAGGGGCCGTAGACGGTGAAGAAACGCAAGCCGGTGACGGGCAGCGCGTAGAGGTGGGCGTAGGTGTGGGCCATGAGCTCGTTGGCCTTCTTGGTGGCCGCGTACAGGCTCAGCGGGTGGTCCACATTGTGATGGACGGAGAACGGCATGCGGGTGTTGGCTCCGTAGACCGAGCTGCTGGAGGCGAAGACGAGGTGTTCCACCCCCGTGTGACGGCACCCTTCCAGCACATGCAGAAAGCCCACCAGGTTGCTGTCCACGTAGGCGTGGGGATTCTGCAAGGAATAGCGCACGCCTGCCTGTGCAGCGAGATTGACCACCCGCTGCGGCTCGTGCTCGCGGAACACTCGATCCATGGCCTCGCGGTCCTCGAGGCTTGCGCGCACGTCGGTGAACCCGTCGTAGGCCAGCGTGCGCTCCAGGCGCGCCCGTTTCAGCCCGACATCGTAGTAGTCGTTGAGATTGTCCACGCCGACGACCTCGTCTCCGCGTTCCAGCAGGCGCAGGGCGAGGGCGGACCCGATGAAACCGGCGGCGCCAGTGATGAGGATTTTCATGAGGCGGATGTCCCATGGTTGAAGCTTGGCTGGCCGAGAGGATACCCGGTGCGAGAGCACGGCTGGCAAGGCCACATGGTGAAATCGTGCAGAGGTCGACTGTTTGACTTGTGCCTCATTTGTAGCAGGTCGTAGTGATAGAATGAGGATGCGGGTGGCGAGCCCGGCTCGCACAACTTGGGTCCGAACGACACATTCATGGAACTCCCCGTATTCCCATGGGCACATATGTGCTGCGCCCGGCAGCGTATCCTACGTAGATCCAGATGGCTGCCGGCAGTGGCCGTCTTGTGGTCTGGCATGGCGCTGGCTGGGGCTTGGGAGGTGAGGCCCGAGGTCTCGGCGACGGTGGGCTATGACAGCAACAGGGGGCTCTCGAGCGAAAACCCTGTGGAGACGGGGGTGGGTGGGATTGCCGGCGGGCTGTCGCTGGCCCGCAGCGCGGAACGGTACAAGGTACAGGGCATCGCACGGATCGAATACCTGGCCTATACGGCCGACCAGCTGCGCAACCGGGACAACCAGCTTTTCAGTCTGAAGGGGTACTATCTTTGGGACCGTGCCGCCGTTCGCCCCAGGTTTTATTGGAAACGGGACAGCCTGTTGCGCAGCATCGCCCTGGTCACGGACCCGGGCGATCCCAGCATTGATCCCACGGACTCCGTCGACGACGCGCTCCTTCGGCGTGACATCCGCCGCAACCGACTTCGTATCGAGCTGCCCTTGGAATACAAATTGACCGAGCGGGCTTTACTCGGGGCGGAATATGCGTTCCGAACAACACTTTATGAAGACGTACCCGTGGGGACTAGTTTGTTCGACTTCCGTGAGCACCGCGTAGGTGCCACGTATCAATATGGCTTGACCCCCCGCAACACACTCGGTGTGCGGGTGCAGACGACCTACTACGATTCGGACCGCGGTCGGAATGCTACCAACTATGAGCTGCTGGGAGAATACAGGTACAAGCTCTCGGAGACCTCCGTATTGCGTATCACTGCAGGGGGGCGTCACACCGAGGCCAAAATCGAGGGTGTGGACCGTTCGGATACCGGATTTGTTGCGGAGATTGGCATACGGCAACGGTTGGATCGAATTCGTTATGCATTCCAG
>JALVEU010000137.1 GCA_027030565.1 Gammaproteobacteria bacterium
CGGACCGGCTCGATCGCCCCCTGTTCATCTCCATCGGCTACTCCACCTGCCATTGGTGTCATGTGATGGAGCGGGAGAGCTTCGACGACGAAACCATCGCCCGGGAGCTGAATGCCCACTTCGTCCCCGTCAAGGTGGACCGCGAGCGTCGCCCCGACGTCGACGAGCTCTACATGACTGCGGCCCTCCTGTCGGCGGGACACGGTGGCTGGCCCCTATCGGTCTTCGCGCTTCCCGACGGGCGACCGTTCTACGTGACCACGTACCTGCCTCCCGACCAGTTCCATGCCCTGCTCCAACGCATCCAAACCCTGTGGCACAGCCAGCGCGGGGAACTGGAGCGGGCCGCCACCGCCTTGGCGGGCGCCGTGACCAAGGCCATGGCCGCCGAGCGCGAGGCGGCCGAACTCGATGTGGGCGCACTCTCCCGGCGGGCCGTGCGCGAGATTCTCGCCGACTACGACGAGATCAACGGCGGATTCGGCACCGCCCCCAAGTTCCCCGAGGAGAATCGCTTGCTGCTCCTTCTGGACCACGTGTGGCGCACGGGCGACCAGCACGTGCTCGATGCCGTGGTCCACACCCTGGAGGCCATGGCGCAAGGCGGCGTCTACGACCAGGTGGGCGGCGGTTTCCACCGCTATGCCACCGATCCGCAATGGCTGGTCCCCCATTTCGAGAAGATGCTCTACAACCAGGCGCGCCTGGCGCGTGTGTACGTCCGGGCCTGGCAGCTGACCGGTCGCGCGTCCCTGCGTCGCGTGGCCGAGCAGACGCTGGACTATGTGCTGCGGGACCTGCGTGCTCCCGATGGCGGATTCTATTCGGCGCGCGACGCCGACAGCGACGGGCGCGAGGGGGCCTACTATCTGTGGACGCCGCAGGCCCTGCGGGAAGCGCTGGGCGAGGCGGACGCCCGGCTGGCCATGGCCCTGTTCGGCGTCACCCCGGCGGGCAACTTCGAGGGCGAGAACATCCTCCACCTGCCCCAATCCCTGGAAGAATTCGCCACGTCCCGGGGATGGACGCTCCGGGAGACCCTCCGTCACTACCAGCGGATCCGGTCCCGCCTGCTCGCCTGGCGTGCCAAACGCCCGGCGCCCCACCGTGACGAAAAGGTGATCACCGCCTGGAACGGTATGGCCATCGCAGCCCTGGCCGAAGCCGGTCGGATCTTGGGCGGGCCCTGTCCCGAGGCGCACGTGGAGGACCGGGCGGCCCCCGCGGCAGGGGCCTGCGGCTACCTCCAGGCGGCGCGCCGGGCAGCCGCATTCCTGCTGCACGCACACCGCCGGGGCGACCGCCTCCTGCGCCTGAGCCTGCAGGGCCGCCCGGCGCTGGATGGCCGTCTCCCAGACTATGCCTGGCTCATCGAGGGGCTGCTTTCACTCTACGACGCGGACGCGGACCGCCGCTGGCTGGATGCGGCCGAGGCATTGGCTCGGAGCATGATCCGACACTTCCAGGACCCCGACAGTGGTGCCTTCTACCTCACGGCCGCCGACGCCGACACACCCCTGTTCACCCGGCCGCGCAGTCCCGTGGATGGTGCGCTGCCCTCGGGAGACGCTGTGGCCGTGCGGGTCCTGGCCCGCCTGACCGTGCGCAGCGGAGAGCCGGCGTTCGCCGAAGCTGCAGCGCGTGCCCTGACGGCCGTGGCCGAGCCATTGCGCAGCAGCCCGGTGGGCTTTCCCTACCTCTTGCTCTCGGCCCGGCACCTGGTGGAGGGGGAAGTGGGGCCGCTCCGTTACGCGGCAAGGGGGCGGGTACGCCTGAGGGGCGACCTGACGCCGGGACAGGCCCCGGAGGGGAAGCTGCGCGTGGCGCTGCGCATCGCGCCGGGCTGGCACGTCAACGCCCACGAACCGGGTGTGGAAGACCTCGTGCCCACTACGGTCCGGCTCCAGCAACCCGGAGCACTGGCCGCCACCGGCCCGATGGTTTACCCTCGCCCCCTGCACAAGGCACTGCGGTTTGCGGGTCGCGCGCTCTCGCTCTACGAGGGGCGTGCCGTCGTGGACGTGCCGGTCCAAGGCCGGCGACCGGACGACGGAACGCTGCCTCTGGGCCGGGTGGTGGTGCAGCTTCAGGCCTGCAGCGACGAGGTGTGCCTCGCCCCCGAGCGACCCACGCTGACGCTGCCCGTGTGGCCGCTGCTCGGCCCCCTGGACCCGTGACGGCAGGGGCACACCGCGCGGTGGTCTGCACGGCTTGGGCACACCCGAAGATCCACGGTCCGGAGTAGAGGCATGTTGGAGGAGATCCCGGTCAACGATCCCAAGGTCTACGGGTTTCGCGCCCGCGGGCGGCTCACCCATGAGGACTATGAGCGGTGGGTGCCCCGGCTCGAAGAGATCCTCCAGGCGCATCGGCCCATCGCGCTGCTCATTGAGCTCGAGGACTTCGAGGGCTGGGACCGAGAGGCCTTCTGGGACGACCTGCGCTTCGGCCTGGTGCACGAGACCGACATCTCACGCATCGCGGTGGTCGGCGATCGGGCCTGGCAGCGGCTGATGGTGAACCTGATCCGGCCGTTGTTCACCACAGAGCTGCGCTATTTCGACCGCAAGGACCTGCAGAAGGCCTGGGACTGGCTCCACGAACCGGTCCATGCCGAACGTGTGGAGCCTCGCGACTACCGGCACGTGGTGGCAGCGGTGGAACTGGCACCGGGCGCGCGCGCCGTGGTGGCTCAGGCAGCGGCCGTGGCCCGCCGCTACGGCGCCCGACTGACCCTGCTCACCAGCGTCGACGACCTGCCCTTCTACGACCAGCTGGAGGGGCCCACCTTCCCCGACCCCATGGAACTGCTCGAGGAGCTGCGTACGGCCGCCCAGCGACGCCTGCACGAATTGGCCGGGGACCTCGGCGGCGTCCAAGCGGAGACCGCCGTGGAGACCGGCCCGCCACAGTTGGCCGTGGTGGATTTCGCCGGCGAGCACGGCGCTGACCTGCTCGTCCTGGGCAGCCGTGTCCGACACGGTCTCGGACGGCTGCTGGGCACGGTGACGCACGGCGTGCTCAACGACGCACCTTGCGACGTGCTGGTGGTGCGGCTGAGCTGAAGGCCATGCCCGAAGACAAGCGCCCCATCCCTGCCCCCGCACACCCCACCGAGCGTCGGGCCCCCCTGCCCTGGACCTCGCCGAAGCCTGCCGAGGAGGATCCGGACGCACCGCGCAGGGTGGAGGCCATCCTGCACAGTCCCACGTACATCCAGGCCGACCAGGACGTGGGTTTCCTCAATCTCCCGGCCACCCGAGGCGTGCGCCTGCAGCTCGACTACGAGAAGGCGGAGCTGCACATGCACCGTCACGGCGTGGTGAACACGATCGTGGTCTTCGGCAGCACCCGGATCCGGGAGCCGGCCGCGGCCCTGCGCGAAGTCCAGCGACTGCGGGACGCGCTGGGGGAACGCCCGGAGGATACGGCACTCGCCCAACGGCTCGTCGTCGCCGAGCGGCTCCTGGCCAAGAGCCAGTACTACGAGGTGGCCCGCCGTTTCGGTCACCTGGTGGCCCAGTCGGGCGCCGGCCCCCAGGACCCACGCCTGGTGGTCATGACCGGCGGCGGGCCCGGGATCATGGAGGCGGCCAACCGCGGTGCGTTCGATGCTGGGGCCCGTACCATCGGGCTCAACATCACCCTGCCGCACGAACAGTTCCCCAACCCCTACATCACCCCGGATCTCTGCTTCCGATTCCATTACTTCGCCATCCGCAAGCTCCACTTTCTGCTCCGCGCCAAGGCGCTGGTGGTCTTTCCAGGCGGCTATGGGACGCTCGACGAGCTGTTCGAGACCCTCACCCTGGTGCAGACACGCAAGATCCGGCCGGTGCCGGTGGTGCTGGTCAGCGAGGCGTACTGGAAACGCGTGTTCGACGTCGATTTCCTGGTCGAGGAAGGGACCATCGATCCCGAGGATCGGGAGCTGTTCTGGTATGCGGAGACTGCCGAAGAGATCTGGGAGGGCATCCTCGCCTGGTATGACCGGGCCGGGAAGCCGTTGATCAACCATGGGCCGAAACAAGGGTAGGACCGACAACAGCGGTCCACGGCCCCGTGAACCAGGCCTTCGCGGCGGCGCCGGTGCGATGTGCGCCACCCGCCCGCAGGGGCCCGATGCGCGTTCACTCAGGATATCGAACCAGGGAAGTGACGACCATCATGAGCAAGTCGGTGAGCCGAATCGCCGTTTTCTACGACGGCTCCTTCTTTCACAAGGTGAGCAGCTACTACAAGTATCAGCATGAGACAGGTAGTTTTCTGGCCTTTTCGGGATTGCACGAGTTCATCCGCCACCGCGTCGCCCAGCGTGAGGGTGTCGACGTGAGGCTGTGTCAGATCGTCGAGTCGCACTTCTTCCGGGGGCGTTTCTCGCTGTCGGCCGCCAAGGCCGCCGGGGCACTGGAGGCCGATCGGTTCCTGGATCAGCTCCTCATGTATGCGGGGATCGTCTCCCACTACTACCCCATGAACGAAAACGTCAGCCCGCCGCAGGAGAAGGGCATCGACGTGTGGCTCGCCCTGGAGGCCTACGATCTGGCGGTGCACAAGGGATTCGACGTGTTCGTCCTGGTGGCGGGCGACCAGGACTTCGTGCCGCTGGTGCGCAAGATCAACGGCCTGGGCACGCGGGTGATGCTCATCGGCGCCGACATGGAATGGGACGACCGCAATGGGGTATCCCGCTATATCAATACTTCGCGTAGGTTGATCGAGGAGGCGGCCTATCCCATTCTGATCAACAAAGAGATCGAGGCGCATGCCGAGCGGCCGGACCCCGTGGTCGAAGGTCTGTTCCGCAACTTCTGAGGATCCTTTCGCCGGGAGGCCGCCATGTTTCCGATCCGTGACACCGTTCCCCGGAACGCCTTCCCCATCGTGGTGCTGAGCCTGATCGTGCTCAACACGGTGGTCTTCCTCTGGGAGATCAACCTCCCCCCGGAGTGGCGCAAGGCGGTGATCATGCATCTGGGGCTGGTGCCGGCCCGCTATACGCTGCCCGAGTGGGCCGCCCTCAACGGGCTGGACCCCTACAACTATCTCCCGTTCCTTTCCGCTCAGTTCCTGCACGGGGGTTTTGCCCACATCCTGGGCAACATGTGGACGCTGTGGATCTTCGGGCCGGCCCTCGAGGACCGTCTGGGACACGCACGCTTTCTGGTGTTCTATCTGGTGGTGGGCCTGACAGCGATGGTCGTGCACCTGTTCATGAACACCACCTCCACGGTGCCGGCGATCGGTGCCTCCGGCGCCATCGCGGGCGTGATGGGCGGGTACACCATGCGCTTTCCACATGCACGGATCCTGTTCGTGGTTCCGGTCCTGTTCATCCCGTTTTTCTTCGAATGGCCGGCCGTGCTGTACGGTTTCTTCTGGTTCCTCATCCAGTTCGTTCAGGGAACCCAGCAGCTGTTCGTGCTCAACCTCTCTGGGGGGGTGGCCTGGTGGGCGCACGTGGGGGGATTCCTGGCCGGTGCCCTGTTGATCCGGGTGATGCTTGCCCTCGGCCACCGGGAACCCCATTACTTCGACGATCAGGGCGCTCTCGGACACCGGCCCGACGGCCGTTGGTGAGCGCCTCGCAATTGCCCTTGGATGGAGATCGCCCCATGAGCTTTATGGACCTGTTCTGGATCATCATGCTGCTGAGCGCGTTCCAGCCCGTCATCTCGCAGCGCATGCTGGAGTACGCGCGGCAGCGCAAGATCGCCGAGATCGAGCGCAAGCACGGCTCGCGTGTCATTGCCCTGGTGCACCGTCAGGAGACCATGCGCCTGTTCGGGTTTCCCCTGGTCAAGTACATCGACATCCAGGACTCGGAGGAGATCCTGCGGGCCATTCACATGACCGACCGGCAGGTGCCCATCGACCTGATCCTGCACACCCCCGGCGGACTGGTGCTGGCCGCGGTGCAGATCGCCCGCGCCATCAAAGCCCACCCTGGCAAGGTCACCGTCTACGTACCGCACTACGCCATGTCCGGCGGAACGCTCATCGCGCTGGCGGCCGACGAGATCGTCATGAGTGAACACGCAGTGCTCGGCCCGGTGGACCCTCAGCTCGGCGATATGCCCGCCGCCTCCCTGGTGAAGGTCACGGAGGAGAAGCCGGTCAAGGACGTGGAAGACCGTACGTTGGTGCTGGCCGACGTGGGGCGCAAGGCGATCAACCAGGTCCGTGACGTGGTGGAGGAGCTGCTGGCCGGCAAACTGCCCGAGGAACGCGTGGGCGAGGCGGCCACCCGGCTCGCCACCGGGACCTGGACCCACGACTATCCCATCACCCCCGATCACGCCCGCACCCTGGGGCTGCCCGTGAGCACCGAGATCGACGCCGACGTGCTCGAACTCATGACCCTGTATCCCCAACCGGTGCGCACACTCCCCAGCGTGGAATACCTGCCGGGCTGGAGGAAGGGCGCCTCCTCCCATCCGGTGCACCGTCCGGCTGAGTGAACGCAGAGCACGGCTCGTTTTGTGAAGCCAACGACATCCGCCCTTCCGGCCGCTCCTTACAATCGGAGATGCCGGAGGCAGGAATGCACCGCGCCGGGCACAGGGAGTCACACCGGGCTAGGGAGGAACGGGCCATGCCGCAATGTGAGGAACGCCGCAGGCAGCGCCGTCGGGCGCTGCCGCCCAATACGGTCTACGTGTATCACAAGGGACATCGCGTATTCCGCTGCCCGGCGGCCGATGCCAGCGAATCCGGTACCTTCCTCGAGTCCGGCTCCTTCCCACTGCTTCCCGGTGCCACCGTGGATCTGGTGCTGGTATTCAAGGTGGGCGACCTGATTCAGACCTATCGCAAACGCGGCGTCGTGGCCCGGGTCAACGATTGCGGTGCGGGCATTCAGTTCGTACGCAGCGTCCAGGGCCGGCGCATTGGGGGCGCCCACCGGGAAAAGACCTGACCCAGGCCGCGTGCCGGCGCCCTTACGGCCATCGCGCTGGCGGGGCGGGATCTGCTACCCTTGCAGATCCGCTCCGGCGCACTGAGACGAGGTAGGTACGGCATGACCCCCAGCGAGATCACCGATGCGCTGCGCATCGACCCCAACAAACTCTATCGAGAAGAGGTCTTCACAGACCGCCGGGCCGGGAGCATCCGCCGCATGGTCCCGGTGCTCTCGGATGGCAGCCCGGACCCCTCACGCTCGGTGCTCTTCGTGGGCCAGGCGCAGCTCTTGACCCCCATGGGTACCCTGCCCCTGGCCTTCGAGATCCAGGCCGCCACGCTGGAAGAGGCCATCGCCGCCTATCCACAAGCGGCCCAGGAGGCACTGGAGGAGACGCTGCGCGAACTGGAGGAGATGCGACGTGAGGCGGCCTCCCAGATCGTCATTCCCGAAGCGGGCGGCCTCGGCGGGGCCGGCGGTTTGGGCGGGGGTGGAAGCCTCGGCGGAACGGGCGGCGTGCCCGGCGGGGGGATCAAGATCCCCTGAGCCTTCACGGGCCTGGCGGCGCCCCTCTTATGAAGTACTGCACGGCGTGTGCCGCGCCCCTGGAGCGCAGGGTCCCCGAGGGCGACGATCGCGTGCGCCACGTGTGCCCGGCCTGCGGCACCATTCATTACCAAAACCCCAAGATCGTCACCGGCACCATCCCCATACACGAAGACCGGGTGCTGCTCTGTCGGCGTGCCATCGAGCCGCGTCGCGGGTTGTGGACGGCTCCGGCGGGCTTCATGGAGAACGCCGAGACGGTCCAGGAGGGCGCCCTGCGCGAAACCCGCGAAGAGGCCAATGCGCGCGTACGCATCGACGCCCTGCACGCCGTCTACAACCTCCCCCATATCAGCCAGGTCTACCTGTTGTTCCGCGCCACGCTGCTCGATCTGGACTTCAGCCCCGGTCGGGAGAGTCTCGAGGTACGCCTGTTCGACGAGCGCGAGATCCCATGGGATGCCCTGGCTTTTCCCGTGGTTATCGAGGCCCTCAAGGCCTACTTCGAAGACCTCCGCCGCGGCCACTTTCGGCTCCACATGGGCGACATCGAGCGTCTGCCCGGACCCGGGCGGCGCTACCGCATCGTGCACACGGTGCCCTGAGCCGGCAGCGAGATGGGGCCCCTATTTGGGGGAATTGCGCCAGCCCGGTACTTCAGTAATCTCTCATACGCTTACGCTCACGCCAACGCGCCCGGCAGGGGCGCCGGCTGCGCAGGTTCACCTGGAATCCGATACGAGAGGCAGCTGATGTCCAGCGAAGCCAAACCACATTCCCGCTCCCCTCTGCCCGTAATCTCGCCGGGCCTGCGGCGGCTGCTGGCGGTGGTGTTCGGACTGTTCGCCCTGCTGGTGGTGGACTCGGTCTATCTGGTGGCCGTCACGGCGCTCGAATCGAGCACCGGGCGGATCTATCAGGACTGGTTCTATCAGATCGTCTTCCTGGTTCACCTGGTCCTGGGACTGCTGATCGTGGTGCCGGCCGTGTTGTTCGGTGCCCTGCACCTGCGCCGCGCCTGGTCGCGACCCAACCGGCGAGCCGTCCACGCCGGGCTGGCGCTGTATGCCACGGTCCTGGCCCTGCTGGCCAGCGGCATTCTGCTGACCCGCTTCGGGTTCTTCGAGATCCACGATCCGCGCCTGCGGGAGGCGGCGTACTGGGTGCATGTGGTCACACCGCTGGCGGTGGCCTGGCTGTTCGTCCTGCACCGGCTGGCCGGGCCCCGGATCCGCTGGGGCGTGGGTGTGCGCTGGGCTGCCGTGGCGCTGGTCTTCGCCGCATTGGGGCTTGGATACAACATCCAGCACACACGTCAACGCGAGGCGGCACTGGCACGGAATGCCGGGACCCCGTTCGCTCCGGCGCTGGCGAAGATTGCCGGTGGGAGCGTGATTCCACCCGAGCATCTGGCCATGGATCAGTACTGCGCCCAGTGCCATCAGGAGACCCACGCCGGTTGGAAGGAGAGCGTGCATCGCTTCAGCTCATTCAACAACCCAGCCTATCTGTTCACCATCAAGGACGCCGAGCAGGCCCTCACGGATCGCGATGGCCCCGAACGGGCGAAACAGGCCCTGCGTTTCTGTGCCGCCTGCCACGATCCCGTGCCTCTGTTCAGCGGCCGGTTCGAGCAGGCCGACTTCGACGAGCATGACCCCACCTCCCAGAAGGGCATCACCTGTATCGCCTGCCATGCCATCACCTCCATCGACAGCCCGCGCGGCAATGCCGACTACACCATCACCGATCCCGAACACTATCCGTTCACCTTCAGCAAGAATCCCCTGCTGCAGGCCGTCAACCGCCAGCTGATCAAGGCCAAGCCGGAATTCCACAAGGCCACCTTCCTCAAGCCGCTGCACCAGACCCCCGAGTTCTGTGGCACCTGCCACAAGGTCGCACTGCCCGAAGCCTTGAACGACTACAAATGGCTGCGCGGTCAGAACCACTACGATTCCTACCTGCTCTCCGGTGTGTCCGGCCACGGGGCCCAGAGCTTCTACTATCCGCCCAAGGCAGTAGACCGCTGCGCCCGCTGCCACATGCCACCCGAGCGAGCCGAGCAGGACTTCGGTGCGCGTCACCTGGACGCCAGCGGCGTACTCAAGGTGCATGACCACCGCTTCGCTGCGGCCAATACGGCCGTGCCCGCCATGGTTGGCATGAGCGAGGACGCCGTCGCGCGACGCAAAGCGTTCCTTGAAGGCGTACTACGCGTGGATCTTTTCGGAATCAAGCAAGGGGGCACCATCGACGGTCCGCTCACCGCGCCCATACGACCCGAGATCCCCGTGCTGCAGCCGGGCGGGCGCTACCTGCTGGAGACCGTGGTGCGCACGCTCAAGGTGGGCCACCTGTTCACCCAGGGCACCGCCGATTCCAACCAGGTCTGGGTGGACATCACCGTGCGCGCGGGCGACCGTATCATCGGACGCAGCGGTGGTATGAACGAGCTGGGGGAAGTGGATCCCTGGTCACATTTCATCAACGCCTATGTCCTGGACCGCCACGGCAACCGCATCGACCGGCGCAATGGTCAGGACATCTTCGTCGCCCTGTACAACCACCAGATCCCTCCGGGTGCCGCCGACGTGGTGCACTACGCCTTCCAGGTGCCCGAGGACGTGCGTGAACCGATCACGGTGGAGGCCGCGGTACGCTACCGCAAATTCGACACCACCTACCTGCGCTACATCCAGGGTGACGCGTTCCGCCGTAACGATCTGCCCGTGGCCACGCTCGCCACCGATCGGGTCGTCTTCCCCGTTGCCGGTACCCCCTCCGCGGCGGGCTCTCGACCCGCCCCCGGTGCCACCTGGCAGCGCTGGAACGACTACGGGATCGGCCTGCTGCGCAAGGGCAACAAAGGGTCTTCAAAGGGCGAACTGCGCCAGGCGGAGGCCGCGTTCCGTCAAGTGGAGGCCCTGGGTCACGCGGATGGTGCCCTGAACCGCGCACGCGTCTACTTCAAGGAAGGTCGCCTGGACGAAGCCGTCGAGGCCCTGCAACAGGCGGCCGAGGCCGGCGCCTATCCGTGGGTGGTGGCGTGGTATACCGGGCTGGTGAACGAGCAGAACGGCTATCTGGACGAGGCCATTGAAAACTTCCGGGACATCCTGCAGACCCGCTTCGCCGAGGCCCGCAGCCGCGCCTTCGACTTCTCCAAGGACTACCGGGTCTGGAACGCGCTGGGTAAGACCTTGTTCGAGCGCGCCAAGCAGGAGCGGGGGGACAGCCGGCGCGAACGGCGTGCCGCGCTCCTGCACGAGGCCGTCGACGCCTTCAGGGCGGTGCTGAAGCTGGACCCAGAGAACGTCACCGCACACTACAACCTGAGTCTGATTCTGGCACGCCTGGGAGAGCATGCGGCAGCCGAGCGTCACCGCATGCTACACCTCAAGTACAAGCCGGACGACAACGCCATGGCGCGTCCCGTGGCTCTGCACCGGCAACACAACCCGGCCGCCGACCACGCCGCAGAAGCGGTGGTCATCTACGACCTGCAGCGGCCTGGCGCCTACGGTCTTGAAGATCGCCCCCTGAACCCTCGGCTCGCGGCCGCTGACGCCGGTATCGCCGCCGCGCGGCGCTGAGGAACATCCGTCTCCCCGGGCCGGAGAACCATCCGCCCAACGGCACGAAGGGCCGCCTTTCCTGCCTCCTGGACCGGCGGCCGGGCGCCGTGCCGTTGGCGGATTCATCACGGTGCGGGGTCTGACATCCGTCAATTTGCCCCTTGACTTGAGGATCGTTGGGACTATAGTCCCACTTTACAGAGGCCAATATTGGGAATTGACTCCCAGGTTGGCTGCAAAGACTTCCCTCCACCGGCTGCACATCCACAAGGGGGCAGAACATGAAGCACAGGCAGCACCCGAACACCCAACGGCCCTCCCGGGGCCCCTGTATGACGCGCACCATTCTCGGCGTCCTCGCTTTGGGGCTTGGCATGGCTGGACTGACGCACGCATCCAGTTCCGCGCTGAAGATCAAAGAGGCCGAATGGGAAGCGGACGAACACAAACTCGAGGTCGAAGGCAAGGGACGAAAAGGCGAGCGTATCGTGGTCAGCAATGCCGCGGATCCCGCTCAGATCCTCGGATCGCGCAAACTTGACGAGAAAAAATGGGAGATCAAGGTCAGGAATCCACACCCGGTGCCCTGTCGGGTACGTGTGGAGCAGTCTGACGGCCAATACGCCGAGAAGGACGTCAAGAACGCCCCTGCCGATTGTGGCCCGAGCCACGGCGGTGGTGGTGGAACCGGTGGTGGCGGAACCGGCGGCGGTGGCGGCAATCCGCCGCCAGTGACCGGGAACGTCCGGGTGCTCGGGTCCAACGACCTGGGGATGCACTGCGCCGACCAGGATTATCAGATCATGAGCATCCTGCCGCCGTTCAACGTGTTGCATGTACAAGCCGTGCTGCGCGGCACGCAGACCGAACTGCCCCGTCTGCTGGACGACACCTACATCGAAATGGTGTACCAGGCCACGTCCAGCCCCAACGACCCAGCCGGGGCCGGTTCCATCAACACGACGAGCCAGAACTTGCCGGGAGTATTCAAAGGCAATTTCTGGGATGACAGCGGCAAGCCGCTGCCGGCCGGCGTGCCCAACGCCGGGTCCAACTACACCTGGGGAGGCGCAGGCTACGCGTCCCTGTATCCGGGAGTCCAGGTGCTCGCCAGCCTGGGTGGCCCAGACCTGGCGAGCCTGTGCACCGATCCGGTCAACCTGTTCGGCTGCCCCAGCGCACTGGCGCTCTTCGAGCCGATGCCGGCGGACACGGGACTTCCGGTTCCTGATGTGGAACGACTCTTTCCCCACGATGGCAGTGCTCCCGAGCTGGTCACTGCCCAACAGAACATGCCGGGCCTGAGCAATACGCCTCAGCGCTTCGAGCGTTTTCTGCGCGAGCTGCCGTTCTTCGTCGACTTCCCATTCGGGACGCGGATCCCCGAGGCCATGTGGTTTGCCGCCGAGGGTATTCCTTTGATGCCCGTGGACGACGACGGCAACCGCAACGCCTATCCGCTGTTGCGGGTCTCGGCCCTGGAGAAGGCCACGGGCAACGAGTTGGGCAGTATCGATCTGGTGGCACCAGTAGCTTC
>JALVEU010000138.1 GCA_027030565.1 Gammaproteobacteria bacterium
GAGGAGGCCGGCGCCGTGCTGGAGGGCCTGCCTCCCTTGGAGCGGGACCGCCCCGAGGTGCGTGCCCTGCGTGCGGAGATGACCTTCGCACACGTGGCGGCCCAGGAGCCGGACATCCAGGCCCTCAAGGAACGAGTGGAACAAAATCCGGACGATCTCGACGCCCGCTATGCCTTGGCCGCCCACCACATCCTGCGGGGCGACTACGAGGCCGGCATGGAACAGCTGCTGGCCATCCTCGAGCGCGATCGCGGCTACCGCGACGGCGCGGCACGAAGCGGCATCCTGGCCGTCTTCGACCGGCTGGGCGGCGGCGAGCTCGTGAACCGCTACCGCTCGCGCCTGTTCGCCCTGCTGCACTGAGACGCGGCCGCGATGCCGTGGTCTGCCTCCGCGCCCTCTACGAACGCCCTGTGCGCCATTTTTCACAAAGAGGGCGCTGAGAACGCGGAGGGAGAAAACGGGGAAGGCATCCAGCCGCACCTGCCGTGACCCTGTTCCCCTCCGCGCCCTCCGCGAGCTCCTCGTGCAAATGGAAGCCCGTTCCGGGGAGCGGGCGCGGTGCGGTGGATCGGCTGCCGGGGCCGCTGTACCATTTCCGGCCCGTCGAGCCCAGAGTGGGAGTCATCCATGCGCACGTCCCAGTTTCCCCTGTTCACGCTCAAGGAGGTCCCGGCCGACGCCGAAATCGTCAGCCACCGGCTGATGCTGCGCGCCGGGCTGATCCGCAAGCTGGCCTCGGGTCTGTACACCTGGTTGCCCTGGGGGCTGCGTGTGCTGCACAAGGTGGAGCGTATCGTGCGCGAGGAGATGAATCGTGCCGGGGCCGTGGAACTGCTGATGCCCGCCGTGCAACCGGCCGAGCTGTGGAAGGAATCCGGCCGCTGGGATCAATACGGACCGGAACTGCTGCGCTTTCACGACCGGCACGGGCGCGAATTCTGCTACGGCCCCACCCACGAGGAGGTGATCACCGACCTGGCCCGGCGGGAGCTGCGCAGCTACAGGCAGTTGCCCATCAATTTCTATCAGATCCAGACCAAGTTCCGCGACGAGGTCCGGCCCCGCTTCGGCGTGATGCGGGCGCGCGAGTTCGTCATGAAGGACGCCTATTCCTTCCATTTGGACGAGGACTCGCTGGCCGAGACCTACCAGCAGATGTACGAGACGTACGCACGCATCTTCACCCGGCTGGGTCTGGAGTTCCGCGCCGTGCAGGCCGACACCGGCGCCATCGGCGGCCGCGCCTCCCATGAGTTCCACGTGCTGGCCGAGTCCGGGGAGGACGCCATCGCCTTCTCGGACGCCAGCGACTATGCGGCCAACGTGGAACTGGCCGAGGCCCTCCCGCCGTCCGGTCCGCGCCCCGCACCCACCCAGCCCATGCAGTTGGTCGACACCCCCGGGGTGCGGAGCATCGAGGAGGTGAGCCGGTTCCTGGGCGTGCCGGTGGAGCGCTGTCTGAAGACCCTGGTCGTGCGTGGTGACGAAGGCCTGGTGGCCTTGGTGCTGCGCGGGGATCACACGCTCAACGAGGTCAAGGCCGCCAAACTGCCCGGCGTGACCGCGCCGCTGGAGATGGCCGACGACGAGGAGATCCGCGCACGCCTGGGGGCGGGGGTGGGCTCCATCGGACCCGTGGGCCTGGACCTGCCGCTGTACGTGGACCACGCGGCCGGGCACGTGGCCGACTTCGTCTGCGGGGCCAACGTGGACGGCAAACATTACACGGGGGTCAACTGGGGCCGGGACCTGCCGGAGCCCGAGACGGTGGATCTGCGCAACGTGGTCGAAGGGGATCCATCGCCCGACGGGCGGGGTCGACTGCACATCGTCCGCGGCATCGAGGTGGGCCACATCTTCCAGCTCGGCACCAAGTACAGCGCGGCCATGAAGGCCTCCGTGCTGGACGAACAGGGCCGGGCCGTCACCATGACCATGGGGTGTTACGGCATCGGCGTCTCCCGCATCGTGGGAGCGGCCATCGAACAGCACCACGACGAACGCGGCATCGTCTGGCCCGAGCCCATCGCCCCCTTCCAGGTCGCCATCGCTCCGATCAACTGGCGCAAGTCCCAGCGGGTTCGCGAGACGGCCGAGCGACTCTACATGGCGCTGGAGGAGGCCGGGATGGAGGTCATCCTCGACGACCGGGACGTGCGGCCAGGGGTGATGTTCGCGGATCTGGAGCTGGTGGGAATCCCCCATCGCATCACGGTGGGCGATCGTGCGTTGGACCGGGGCGTGGTGGAGTACCAGGCGCGCCGAGAGGGAGACGCCATCGACCTCCCGCTGGATGCCGTGGTCGGCCATCTGCGCGCGCGTCCGCAGCGCTGACCGTGCGGCGCCCGCCGGCGGAAGGCCCGGCCGCATAACCCGCCGCGCTGAGCCCGCTGCATAGGGGCGGACCCCAAAAAAAACCGGCGCGAAGGCGCCGGCATCTTGGGTCCGATCCGTGTTTCAAGCCGTGGCCCGCAAGCCCGCCCGCCGGGTCAATCGATGTGCGGATTGATGATGGTCTGACGGGCGCCGAAGGCTGGGGAATGGATCACTGAGTAGCTCACCATGCCGTTACCGCCATCACCGTCCTCGTCATTGATGTTCGGCACGAAAAACTGCAAGAACCCATTGACGAAGGTTGCCGGCAGCCCCACGATGGCCGAAGGGTCCACGACGTTCAGCTCCTCGTTGGGCAGCTCCAGGTTCACGGACTTGCGGTTCTCCTCGTCGTCAAAGATGTTGACCGTGTGCGATCCATCGATCGGGTCGGCAGACCACAACACAATCTCGGTCGTGTCGCCGCCGCCGATGGAGTACATGAGGAACAGCGGCTCGCCATCGGTCGCCATGGCGAAGCCCGTCGTCACCGTGGTTCGGGTCATGGCCGTGAGGTCGGACACGCCGGCACCGTCGTTAAAGCCACCGAAACTCAGCGGCCAAGTCGGCACGAAGGCCACGTCGTTGTCCGCAGTCGTCACGTGGAACGCCTCGCCGCTCAGGCAGCTTTGGTCGTCGACCGTCAGCGCGCCGTCGTTGTCGGAGTCGGCGACGAAGACCAGATAGCCTTCCATGCCCTCCAGGCCGACTCCCGACTCGTTGGCCCAGACGAAGGCGTAGCGGTCGTTTTGGGTCATCGGGATCTGGCCGTCCGTGACGTGCTCGGAATTGACGTCGAAGAAGGTCCAGTAGACCGTCCCGCCGTCGGTGTCGACGTCGAACTCGCAGCTCCACAGGAGCCCAACGGCGGTGGTGTCCGCCGCCCCGTTGTGGATGGCGCGGGGCACCAGTAGACCATTGTCGATCTCGGCGATGTCGTAGGCCTGCGCTGCCCCCATGCCCAGCAGGCCGGCGACGGCGATGCTCAATGCGCGGGTCTTGTGCTTCATCTTCAGTATCTCCTCAGTAATCGTTCCGGAATCCACCCGCACCGCACTAGTCGGTATGCGGATTGATGATCGTCTGCCGTGCACCGAAGGCCGGCGAGTGGATCACGGAATAGGTCGCCACGCCGTTGCCGTCGCCCTCCGGATCGGGCCCTGCCGGGACGTTCCAGAGGATGAAGCCGTTGAGGAAGCTCGCAGGGAGCCCCACGATGGTCCGCGGGTCCACCACGTTGAGCTCTTCGTTGGGCAGAACCAGGTTCACCGACTTGCGATTCTGCTCGTCGTCGTAGATGTTCACCGTGTACACCACGCCGGGACCACCGATGGCCTCGGCCGACCAGACCACGATCTCGGTCGTGTCGCCGCCGCCGATGGAGTAGTGGAGATAGGTGTTGGCGCCATCGAACGCCCCCGTCCCCAGATCGGACACCGTGGTCGCGGTCATGGCCGTGAGGTCGGGCACGCCGGCGCCGGCGTTGAAATCATTAAAGAGTATCTGCCAGGTGGGCACGAAGGCCACGTCCGCCTCGGCGCTCACCACATGGAAGGCCTCGCCCATGAGGCATTGCTGATCGTCGATGGTCAGGGCGCCGTCGTTGTCGGAGTCGGCCACGAAGACCAGATAGCCCTCGACGCCCTCCAGACCAACCCCCGACTCGTTGGCCCATACGAACGCGTAGCGGTCGTTCTGGGTCATCGGGATCTGACCGTCGGTGACGTGGTTGGAATTGACGTCGAAGAAGGTCCAGTAGACGGTCCCGCCGTCGAGATCGTCTTCACAGGACCACACCAGGCCAACCGCCGTGGTGTCCGCCGTACCGTTGTGATAGGCGCGCGGTACCAGCATGCCCTCACCGAACTCGCCGAGCTCGTGGGCCTGCACACCGGCCGCCCCCAGGGCAGCGACCGCCGCCATCGTCCATATCCTGGTTGTGCTCATGGATCAGAATCTCCCATGCCGAGTCTGTTCACCGCCGCAGCCCGCCCCGGATTCCTCGACCAAGGCCCAGGTGCGGAAACACAAGACACTACGCGAAAACGGTACTACAACAACACCGCACTAGGGAACGCTTCCGGCGATTTCCGGGCGGGCTCGGGCGATTGAGTGACCTCGCACGTCCAAACCGGCCGCCGAAGGCACCATGGGCAGCAACCGCTCCACCCACTCCTCGACCACCACGTCCGGCCGGTACCTGGCCACCAGCCGGCGCAGCAGCTCGGGATCGATCCGGTGGTCCACGTACACGGCGTGGGCGAAGTAGCTCGAGACGTAGGGTTGCAGGGCGTCGAAGAACGAATCCCTGAACACCAGGATACGCCCCGTGCCGCCGGTGCAGCGAGTCTCCACGATGAGCGGATCCTGCGCCACCCGCCGGGTGCGGCGTGCACAGGCCGGGAAGTCGGTCTGGGGCACCTCCTCCCACAGGATGCGCTGCAGCCCCATGAGCAGGGCCAGGTCGCCGCCCGGCTGCGAGGACCAGCGGAAATCCCGCGCGGGGCGCAGCCGGCCTCGCTGCTTGGTGCCGGCGCGAACCGCCAATGCCTCCATCAGCGCCGCCTGGGCATGGTTGGCCCCCCACAGGTTCCAGTGCGAGTCGGTATGCTGGAAAGGCCGCAGTCCGCTGCGGCGCGCCGCGCGCAAGGCCGGACGCAGGTCCAGCAGAGGAGCGTCTGGGGCGCGCGCGAGGACCCGCACCAGTTGATCCAGGGCCGATTCAGGCGCCAGCTTGGTCAGGTATCGAGGGAGGTGGTCACCGTAGATCGTGTGCTTGTTGGGAGCCACCGCGAACAGATAGGCGATGCCGCGTCGCCTCAGCCACTGCTGCTTGATGCGCAGTCCCTCCACGAAGGCCTGCAGCTGGGCGGGTGTGAAGCGATTCCGGTTTCGATAGTCCCCCACCGGGTCTCCGTGCATCGCTCCGTTGAGGAAAAACCAGCCCTCGGTGCCGCGCACCACCTGGGGTGAGGGAGAGTCCCCGAGTTGGAAACGCAGCCAGCTGTAGGCGAACGCCAACGGGCCGCGCAGCCCGAAGTGGTCGTCGTAGTAGGCCTCGAACCGCTGCGGCCAGCGCTGCAGCTCGCCCCAGTCCGTGGGCCAGGGGGGCATCGGACTGAGCAGCCGTTTCTCGGCTGCGGAGACGGCCACGTCCGCCTGGATCCAGCCGACGATGGCAGGCAGCCCGACCGCCACCAGGAATATCGCGATCAACGCCGCCTGCCGCAGGGAGCCGTTCAAGGGTCAGAAGCGAAAATAGATGAACGGATTGTAGCTGCCGGCAGCCAGCCTGAGCAGCGACAGACCCAGCACCACCATGGGAACCGCAAACCCCGGGGCCCACTGCCACATCCCGACGATGGGCGCCGTTTCCCAGCCCCGCAGCCGGCGATAGACCGGGGTGCTGAGCAGGACGCCCAAGGCCAGTGCGAGCAAGGCCTCATGACCCAGATAGAGCTGCCAGGGATGGAGCGCCGCAGGGGCGGCGTCGACCCCCGACAGGGCTGCCAGATAGCGCACGGCGCCGGGCAGGTCTTCCGCGCGAAAGAACACCCAGGCCAGCGTGACCACCGCAAGTGTGTAGGCGTGGCGCAGGGGGCGCCAGAGCCCGGCCAGCACCCGCTCCAGACCCGCGCGCTCCAGCGCCAGAAACGTCCCGTGCAAGGCCCCCCAGATCACGAAATTCCAGCTCGCCCCGTGCCACAATCCGCAGAGCAGGAAGACCACCACCAGGTTGCCGTAGGTGCGTGCCGGCGAGATCCGGTTGCCCCCCAGGGGGATGTACAGATAGTCGCG
Source organism: Gammaproteobacteria bacterium (assembly GCA_027030565.1). Taxonomy (GTDB): domain Bacteria; phylum Pseudomonadota; class Gammaproteobacteria; order JAJDOJ01; family JAJDOJ01; genus JALVEU01. Next base: position 6,175 of record JALVEU010000138.1, read on the forward strand.
GAACCAGGTGGACAACGAGATGTGCCAGCGCCGCCAGAACTCGCGGATCGACTGCGCCACATAGGGATAGTCGAAGTTCTCCAGGAACCGGAATCCGAACATGCGGCCCAGGCCGATGGCCATGTCGGAGTAGCCGGAGAAATCGAAATAGATCTGTAGCGTGTAGCAGGCCAGCCCGATCCAGGCCAAGGCCGTGCCGAGCTCGCCGGCCGGAACGCCGAACGCCGCATCGGCCACCTCGCCCAGTGGGTCGGCGATGAGCAGCTTCTTGCCCAGACCGTAGATGAAGCGCTCGACACCATAGGCGAAGCCGTCGAGCTCGTGATGACGCCTGACGAGCTGGGCGGCCACGTCGTGATAGCGCACGATGGGTCCGGCGATGAGCTGGGGAAAGAGCGCGATGTACAACGCTACACGCCAGGGGTTGCGCTGGGCTGCGCTCTCACCCCGGTACACGTCCACCAGGTAGGACATGGCCTGGAAGGTGAAGAAGGAGACCCCCAGCGGCAGATGCAGCTGCGGCACTGGCAGCGCCCCCAGACCCAACGCCCCCAGCACCACGTTGAGGTTCTCGACCAGGAAACCGCCGTACTTCAAGCTGGCGAGTAGGGTCAGATCGGCCACGATGCCGGCAGCGAGAGCGGCGCGGGCCGCTGGACCCCGGCGACTACCGATGGCCAGCCCCGCCAGGTAGTTGGCGAGGATGGTCACCAGCATCACGCCGACGAAGGCGACCTCACCCCAGGCATAAAAGAACAGACTCGCCACGAGGAGGATGGCGTTGCGCGCCCCAGCCGGTGCCAGGTAATACGACAAGAGCACCAGCGGCAGAAAGGCGAACAGGAAGATGGGCGAGCTGAAGACCATGATGCCAGCGCTCGGTTTCTTGGACCTCGGACGGCAAGGCGGCGATGATGCCGCAAGCGCCACCGCGATGTACACCGCCCGTCCCCCGGACGCGCCCTCCTACCACCCGAGGCCATGGGTATAATGTCGCGTCCTCGAATCCGGAGAACGCACGCCATGTCAGCGCCACGCGCCGCCCGTATGCGGTGTCTGTCACGGACCGCCCTCTTGGGCCTGTTCACTGCGGCCCTGGGTGGATGCACCACTCAGGAACCCCCGGCCAACCCCCATCCCGATGCCGCCAGCAAGGACCGCATCGCCTACCTGGAAGTCGCGGCAGGACCCAAGGCCTGGTCGGTGGTCCCCCTGCCCGAGGGACGATTCGCACTGACCAGCCACGCCGCGAGCGTGCTGGAAGTGTGGACCCTGGGGCCAGGGCGCGTTCCGCGCCGTCTCATGCAGGATCCCGGCGTGGGTTTCCACCCGGACGCCGTGCGCACCGTGGACTGGGACCGCGACGGCAGGCTGGACCTGCTGGTGGCCGGAGAAGGCGCCGGGACGGTGCAATGGTGGGAACCCACCGGAGAAGAGGGGCAGTATCGCCTGGCGGCGAAGGTCATCGCCCCCTTCCCGCCCCGGGACGTGGCGGTGGCCGACTTTGATCAGGATGGCCACGACGACCTCGTGGTCGGCCCCTACTCGGGCAGCAAGGTGGCCGTATTCTTCGGAAAGGGCGACTTCCGGTTCGAGCACCAGCTGCTGGAGGCGGCTCCCACGCCCTCGCACCCGGTGGTGGTGGACTGGGATCACGACGGGGATGCAGACATCGTCTGGCCCGACTGGGACAAGGGTTCCGTCCGCCTGGCACGCAACCAGGGTTCCCGGGCGTTCCACATCGAGTTCCTGGCGCCCCCCACCTATGGGATCAGCCCACGCCAGCTGAGTGTTGCGGATCTCGACGGCGACGGCTGGGAGGACCTGGTGGTGGCACTGGAGACGGGCAAGGCCGCCCGGATCCTCTACAACGACCACGGAAAGGGCGTACGCGAGAGCGAGGACATCCCGGCACCCGTCTGGGGCTACAGCTGGACGGCGGTGTCCGGTACCGGGCCCGACGCACTGCTGGCCCTCAGCGAGGAGGGGCGGATCATCCTGGCCCGACGTCAGGGCGGAGGCTGGACGCTGCGTCAGGTGCCCGCCGGGAGCCTGCCCCTGGACCTGTCCTTTGCCGATCTCGATCAGGACGGAGCGCTCGACCTGCTGTTCGCCAACTCCGCAGGCCGCACCATCGGTATCGTCTTCGGCCCGCTCTGGGAACAGGCGCGGGAGGTGGAGTGATGTCCGCGCGCCCGCTGCTGATCTTGCTGCTGCTCCTGAGCGGGATCGCCGGCAGCCCGGCAGCCGAGCGCGGCGCACATCCCCACGATGATGAGATCCTGGCGGTCGTCGCAGGCGAGCCCATCACGGTCCGGGCCCTGCGTGCCTATGCCATGAGCCATCCACTGGTGGGCGCCTATCTGGCCGTGCCCGGCAAGGGGCATCTGGTCCTGGAAGACATGATCGCCATGCGCCTGTTTCTCAAGGAGGGCCAGCGGGTGGGCATCCCGCGCGACCCCGGCATGGAGGACGAGCTCTACTACCACCGGGTGCGCCTGCGCCTGGTGCCGCCCTGCCCCGACCCGGACGCCGAGACGCTGCACGCGTTCTACGAGCGCCACAAGGACCGCTATTCCACACCCACCTATCTGCGCCTGCGCCGCATCGGCATTCGAACCGGCGACGACCTCGCCGCACGGGATCGGGCCCGCAAGCGGTTGCTCGAGATCCGCCGGCGGATCCAGTCCGGAACACTGGATTTCGCCGAGGCGGCCGAGCGCTGGACCGAAGACGTCCTCGGCAAGGGCCGCGGCGGCGACGTCGGTTTCGTGCCGTTCGAGGACCCCGACGACCCGTTTCTCGAGCAGCTCCTCGCCCTGAAGCCGGGCGCCGTCTCAGAGCCCGTGGTACAGGGAGACTACGTGTTCATCTATCAGGTCACAGCCCGGCGTGACCCCATCCCCACCCCGTATGCCGAGCTGGATCCGGAAGCCCTGCACGACGACTATCTGAAAGGCTGCTACGACGAGCGCTTCCTCGCCAAGCTGGCGGCGCTCAAGAAGCGCTGGAAAGTGGAGTACCGGTACGAGGGCGTACCCTACTGGCCGGAGGACTGGGAGCGCCTGCGCAAACACTAGCCCGGCGGCAGCAGGACGAGGCTCTGCCTGCGCCCACGGCGCGGCCCCGCCGGGATGGGTCCTCACCCCGTTTCCGACCGCACCCAGCGGAGGGACCGGGCCCGGAGAACCCGGCCCCTCCGCCCCGGCGGTTCAACGCCCTTGCGCCAAATCGCCTCACGACCTGTTTTCAGGGAGCGAAGTACCAGCCGTTGATGATGGTTTGCCGCGCCCCGAAGGCCTGGGTGTCGATGACCGAGTACGAGACCACCCCGTTGCCGTCGCATCCGTTGTCCGTGTACGTATCCGGTAGACTCCCTGGATCCGGGACCGGGGGTTGGGTACAGCCGGCCGATAGCGGGGGCTCCCACCGGATGAAGCCGTTGACGAAGTCCGCCGGGCGTCCAGCGATCGCCGCCGGATCGATGGTGTTCTGCTGGGCATTGGGCAATGGGAAGTTGACCGAGCGGCGATTCTGCTCGTCGTCGAAGATGTTCACGGTGTACACCACGTCCGGCCCGCCCACGCTGTCGGCGGACCAGACGACGATGTCCGTGGTGTCCCCGCCGGCAATGGAGTAGCGCAGGCTGAGCCGCACGGGCACGCCAGCAAATGCCCCACCAAATCCGGCCCCAGCAGTGAGCGTGGTGAGACTGGTCGGCCCCAAGGTCGCGAGGTCCACAGACCCCGCCAGGGCTATGTCGGCCAGGTCGAGACCATATGCCCCCGTGTCCACCGGCCAGGTCGGCACGAAGGCCACGTCGCTGTCCGCCGTCACCACATGGAAGGCTTCGGCCGTCAGACACTCGTTGGACTCAAAGAGCTCCAGCTGGCCGTCGTTGTTCTGGTCTAGCAGAAAGACAAGGTAGCCCTCCTTGCCCTCCAAACCCAAGCCCGATTCTTCAGCCCAGACGAAGGGATACACGTCGTTGTTGGTCATGGGGAAGCTGCCGTCGGTGACGTGGTTCGAGTCCACGTCGAAGAACGTCCAATAGACCGTGCCGGACTGCGCTGGATCCCCGCCGGGGGTCAGGAACGGGCAGCGATCGGCATCGGCCGTGGTGAGACCGACGGCCGTGGTATCGCCCGGCCCGTTGTGGATGACCCGCGGGACCAAGACGCCACTCGAGTATAGCCCCATAAAGTAGGCATCGGATCCATTGGTACCCAAGGCCGCCGCCACTGCGGCAGCGATCGTGATCTTCTTCATGATGTCCCCCCTTGGTCGTCATGGGTTTCGTGCAGTACAGCATCCCTGCCCCGCCCGAGGCGGGGGGTGCACAAACCATACCCCACCGGCGCTGCGCTGCCTAGGTGGACGTCTCCAATTCCGGGTGGTACCCCAGAGGGGCAGGAGATTTGCCGCCGGACGCAGCCGCCCATGCCCTCTAACTCGTGGGATGCACGGCCTCCGATGGGCCCCATAGGCGCTGGTAGAGCACGTCGAAGCAGACGATGACCCAGGCCAGGAAGGGGAAGAACCCATTGGCCACCTTGTCGGCGAACTTGTAGAGCCAGTGGATCAGGGAGAGGAGCGCGGGGGAGACCCCGCGCGGGAACAGTGGATACCCGTCGGCCAGGAAATGGAGCACGATGATGTCCACGTGCAGCGCATGGAACACGGCCATCAATGCGATGGCCGCCAGTGCGCGGACCACCCCGGAAGTGGTGAACCCCACCGTGGTCATGACCAGAGCGGGGGCGAAGATCCAGTTGAGCGCCACGCTGAACAGATCAAACCGGAAAGCGAGCGGCTCCTCGCTCCCTGCCACCAGCAGCGAGAAGCCTTTGCCCATGGGCGGTGTCGAAAGCTCCACCGCACGGCCCAGCACGGCCTCGAGCGGCGGTTCGGCCAGAGTCAGGAACAGCTTCGAGTACAACGGGAACCAGAGGTAGTACAACCCGGCGAAGGCCAGCACCCACAGGAGGAACCGCAGGACCGGATGCCGGCTCATGCGGATGCACGCACCGACGAGCCGCGTCCTGCCCAGAGAATGAACAGGGCCAGCGTGGTGAAGATCATGACGGATTGGAATAGATACACGTGCACCCAGTGAAAGTGCTCCGGCAGATAGAAACGCACGAAGGCCAGGAGCACCAGGCGCAGCCAGTTGACCACGAACAGCAGGCTCACGAAACCGACGATGCCGAAAAGCCGGCTCCTCCAGGGCCTTGGGTAGGCGGCCAGCGCCGCCGCGATGAGGATGAACACCGTGACCCCGTCGCAACCCTCCACCACGCGCAGGGTCCCGGCGGCGCCGTAGAGGATCACATTGTCCCGGGCACTCACCTGGGGATCGAAATGGGCGAGGACTGCCGCCACGCTGTGGGCCAGGAACGCATAGTAGCCCTCCAACAACGGCTCCAGGAGCGTGTACAGGGCGTACAGACCGACAAACACGGCGAGAAAGATCGCCGTGAACCGCGTCCAGGCACGAAGCTCGCTTCGATGGTCTGCCACGATGCGGACTGCGTCTCCAGAGAAGGCCGGCGGCGGGTCCTGTTTGAGCCCCGAACGCGTGTGATTGCCGGAGTCTGTGGGACTGGTGGCTATGGGTGGATTCGAACCACCGACACCGGCATTATGAGTGCCGTGCTCTAACCAACTGAGCTACATAGCCGGCAAGCGGGCCGAAAAAGATACAGAAACTGCCGTGCGGGTGCAACAACCCCGCGGGATCAGACGTTGAAGCGAAAGTGCACCACGTCGCCTTCCTGTATCACGTAGTCCCGCCCTTCCAGCCGCCACTTGCCGGCCTCCTTGGCGCCGTGCTCGCCCCCATAGCGGACGAAGTCTTCGTAGGCGACCACCTCGGCACGGATGAACCCCTTCTCGAAGTCGGTGTGGATCCGACCCGCCGCCTCGGGGGCGGTGGCTCCTCGGCGCACCGTCCAGGCCCGCACCTCCTTGGGCCCCGCCGTGAAGAAGGTGAGGAGCCCGAGCAAACGGTAACCAGCCCGAATCAGCCGGTCCAGCCCGGGCTCCTGCAAGCCGATCGCTTCCAGGAATTCCTGCCTGTCGGCCTCTTCCAGCTGGGCGATCTCGGCCTCCATGGCCGCCGAGACGGGAATCACCTCGGCGCCCTGGGCCGCGGCATATGCACGCAGGGCATCGAGGTGCGGATTGTCGTCGAAACCCTCTTCGGAGACGTTGGCCACGTACAACATGGGCTTGGCCGTGAGCAGATGGAGCTCGCGCACCAGGTCCTGATCCGCCTCATCCAGGTCCAGTGTGCGTACAAGCCGCCCCTCAC
>JALVEU010000139.1 GCA_027030565.1 Gammaproteobacteria bacterium
AACGGTCCGATTCGTTGAGTCGTGATGGGGCGTCGCCAAGCGGTAAGGCACGGGGTTTTGATCCCCGCATTCGCAGGTTCGACGCGGGAGGCCAGGGAGGGCCGGAGCGCACCGCGCGCGGCGGCGCGCGGGCCCCGCAGGGGCGCGATGCATGGAGGCATCGCGCAATCCTGCCGCGAGGCAGGTTCGAACGGTCCGGTCGTTGAGTCGTGATGGGGCGTCGCCAAGCGGTAAGGCACGGGGTTTTGATCCCCGCATTCGCAGGTTCGAATCCTGCCGCCCCAGCCAATCCGAATCGTCAGAGGGGCGTCGGTCGACAGGGGGGCGCGGTTGCGAAGGCGTGGAGGGGGCATGGCTGACTACGACGCCATGATGGTGTTTTCGGGCAATGCGAACCCCAAGCTCGCCCGCGACATCGTGGCACACCTGAACATGCCGCTGGGCAAGGCGCTCGTGGGGCGGTTCAGCGACGGCGAGATCCGCGTCGAGATCGAGGAGAACGTACGCGGCCGGGACGTCTTCGTGGTGCAGCCCACCTGCAGGCCCACCAACGAGAACATCATGGAATTGCTGATCATGGTGGATGCCCTGCGCCGGGCGTCGGCGGGACGGATCACCACCGTGGTCCCATATTACGGGTACTCGCGCCAGGACCGCCGTGTCCGCTCCATGCGCGTGCCCATTTCGGCCAAGGTGGTGGCCAATATGATCACGGCCGTGGGGGCGGACCGGGTGCTCACCGTGGACCTGCATGCGGATCAGATTCAGGGTTTTTTCGATCTGCCGGTGGACAACGTGTATGCCTCGCCGGTGCTCCTGGGCGACATCTGGCGCCAGAAGTACCAGGATCTGATCGTGGTCTCGCCCGACGTGGGGGGGGTGGTGCGGGCGCGTGCCCTGGCCAAGCGGCTCGACGATGCCGAACTGGCGATCATCGACAAACGCCGCCCGCGGCCCAACGAGGCCAAAGTGATGCACATCATCGGGGACGTGGCCGGGCGCACCTGCGTGATCATCGATGATCTGGTGGACACGGCGGGGACTCTGTGCCAGGCCGCCGATGCCTTGAAGGCGCACGGGGCGAGCCGTGTTGTGGCCTATGCCACACACGCGGTGCTCTCGGGCAATGCCGTGGAGAACATCGAGCACTCCGAGCTGGACGAGCTGGTGGTCACCGACACCATCCCATTGACGCCCCAAGCGCAGGCCTGCGACCGGATCAGGGTGCTGAGCGTGGCGGCCATGCTGGCCGAGACCATACGCCGCATCAACGCCGAGGAGTCGGTGAGCAGTCTGTTCATGGATTGACCCAAGGTGCAGTGCACACCTTCTGGGAGGCACGAGCCCGCCGGCGGGACCGGCCCGGATTCTGGTCGCGGAACTGGGTCAGGTGCGGCGGGATTTTTCTGGATCCGAACGTTCTAAGGAGTTCGACATGAGTCATTTCGTACTGAATGCCGAGCCCCGCGCCGATCTGAGGAAAGGTGCGAGCCGCCGCCTCCGGCGCCAGGGCAAGATTCCAGCCATTCTCTATGGCGGCGACAAGGCCCCGGAGCCGCTGACGCTGGACCATGATGCCATCTTCCACAACTTGGAGAACGAGGCGTTCTACTCCAGCATTCTCACCGTGCGCATCGGAGACACCGAGCAGAAGGCCGTGCTCAAGGACCTGCAACGCCATCCGGCCAAGTCGCTGGTCATGCACGTGGACCTGCAGCGCGTGGACGAGCGCCACACCATCCGGGTGCACGTGCCACTGCATTTCCTCCACGAGGAGGAGGCCCCCGGCGTGAAGAAAGGTGGGGTGGTGAGCCACCTCATGGTCGAGGTGGAGGTGGAGTGCCTACCCCAACATCTCCCCGAGTACATCGACGTGGACCTTGCGGCGCTCGATCTCGGTGAGTCCATCCATTTGTCGGAGCTGAAGCTGCCCGAGGGCGTGCACGTGGTCGAGCTCATGCACGGGCCCGAGCACGACCAGCCCGTGGTGAGCATCCATCCGAGCCGTACGGCCCGGGGCGAGGAGGCCGGGGAGTCGGGCGAGGAGGAGGCCGAGACCTAGTCCCAGACCGGCGTGGCGGAGTCCGCCTTCGACCTCGTGGTCGGGCTGGGGAACCCCGGACCTCGATACGACCGGACCCGGCACAACGCCGGGTTCTGGTTCGTGGACGCCGTGGCCGGGCGGTGGGGCGCAAGGCTGCGTGAGGAGGCTCGTTACCGGGCCGAGCTCGGGGAGGCGACCGTCGAGGGCCTGCGCATCCGGCTCATGAAGCCGCTGAGCTTCATGAACCGCAGCGGACAGGCGGTCTGTCCCTATGTGGCCTATTTCCGGATCCCCGTCCAGCGGGTTCTCGTGGTCCACGACGACATCGACCTGGCGCCAGGCACAGTACGTCTCAAACGGGGCGGTGGTCACGGTGGACACAACGGCCTGCGCAGCTTGATGTCCTGCATGGACAGAGGCTTCTGGCGACTGCGGCTCGGTGTGGGGCACCCGGGCCACCGCGACGAAGTGGTGGACTATGTCCTGTCCACGCCTCCGGTTCGGGAGCGCCAAGCGATCGAGGATGCCATGGTCCGCGCGCTTGAGGTCCTGCCCCTGATGCTGCGTGGCGAGACCGATCGGGCCATGCAGCGACTGCACACCAAGACGACGAACTGACATGGGATTCAAGTGCGGCATCGTGGGGCTGCCCAACGTGGGCAAGTCCACACTGTTCAATGCCCTGACGGCGGCCCAGATCGCCGCCGAAAACTATCCGTTCTGCACCATCGAGCCCAACGTGGGCGTGGTCCCGGTGCCCGACAAGCGGCTCACCGCCATTGCCGGGATCGTCGAGCCCGAACGGGTGGTCCCCACCACCATGCAGTTCGTGGACATCGCCGGCCTGGTCCAGGGCGCATCCCAGGGCGAGGGACTGGGCAACCAGTTCCTCGCCCACATCCGTGAGACGGACGCCATCGCCCAGGTGGTGCGTTGCTTCGAGGATCCGGACATCGCGCACGTGTCCGGGCGCGTGGATCCGGTGGCCGACGTCGAGACCATCAACACGGAACTCGCACTGGCCGATCTGGAGACCACGGAGCGCGCCTTGGAGCGCGCCATGCGCTTGGCCAAGGCGGGGGCCAAGGAGGCGCGCAGTCGGGTGCAAGCACTGGAACGCATTCGCGATCATCTGGGTGAGGGGCGGCTTGTACGCACACTGGACCTGGATGAGGCGGATCAGGCCCTGGTGCGCGAGCTCCATCTGCTCACGGCCAAGCCCATGTTGTACGTGGCCAACGTCTCCGAAGAGGGTTTCGACGACAATCCGCACCTCGATGCCCTGCGTGCATATGCCGCGGCCCAGGGCACCGAGGTGATTCCCGTCTCGGCGGCCATGGAGGCCGAGATCGCCCAGCTGGAAGAGGCCGACAGGCAGGAATTCCTGGAAGCGATCGGCCTGCAGGAGCCCGGGCTGGACCGGCTGATTCGGGCTGGTTACCGTTTGCTCGGGCTCCTCACCTTCTTCACGGCGGGGCCCAAGGAGGTGCGGGCCTGGACGGTGCGCCGAGGAGCCACCGCCCCCG
>JALVEU010000140.1 GCA_027030565.1 Gammaproteobacteria bacterium
TGCCCCCGTGGCCCGGCGTGGCGGCGGCTCCGCCCCCCGAATAGACGCGCGCGCAGGGACCGATGAGCCTCAGCCCCCCACGGATCAATGCCTTTCTGACCCTGCTCGCCGTAGTGTTCGCCGCCGTCGGCTGCTTTCTCCAATGGGAGCTGATTGAGAGTCAGAGCCGCGCCGACCGCAGGGCGGCCAAATTCCGACAGGCCATGGAGAACTACGAGCGCGAGAACATCTACTACGATCCCCAGGCCACCATCACCTGGCTGCGCAACCGGCAAAATCCCGCCGGCTACTTCGTCCCCAACCCGGATCTCATCTTCGAGCCCTCCCAGCGCAATGCCAACACCCTGCGGGCCACGCGCTATGCCATCGCAACGCTCCGTGAACTGGACGCCCTGGACCAAATCAACCGACGGGCCGTGGTGGAGTTTGTGCTGGCCAACTACGTGCCCAACGTGGCAGAGACCCAGAGCGGCCCCTACGCGGACATCTATCGCAACGGTCGCTACGCAGGCTTTCGCACACTGGAAGGCAAGCCGGTGGGCGTCAGGCCGACGATGGACGCCCTGATCATCCTGGACGCTCTGAACGCGCTGGACGATCCCCGCATCCGGCTCGAGGACATCCGCCGCTTCATACTCGTACACCAGAATCCGGATGGCGGGTTCTGGGACGAACACTACCCCGAAAGTGGGCAGTCCTCCTGTCTGAAATGCACCTCTTTCGCATTGCGTGCCCTGGGGGTGATGCATCGCCACACCCACGCACCATTCCCGCCCGTGTTCAAGGAGCAGGTGGCGGGCTTCGTCGCCCGCTGTAGGGACCCGGAAAGTGGGGGATACGGCTCGGCTCCGGGCAAGGCGGCCGAAGACCTCTACAACGTCTTTCGGGCCTTCATCACGCTGTGGTGGCTCGGCGGCGGCTCGGATGCGGCAGGCCAGGCCTTTGTTCGTGCCCACATGGATGTCGGCGGCGCCCTCGACTACGCCAATCGCGAGCACTACCTGCCGGCGGCGGGCGCATTCGCCCGCTATCGGAACCATGGCGATCCGCGCCACCCTTCCCTCAAGGCCACGCATCTCATGGTCTGGCTGGCCACGGCGCTGGGACGTGTGGACAGCCTGGACGTTCAGGCCATCGCCCGTTTCACGGCGAGCAAGGAAAGCCGTCCCGGGGAATATGGGGGCGACATCTATTCCACTTATTCCGCCACGGGGATCTTCAAGAAGCTGGGCGTGCGAACGAGCCCGCTGCCCAAACCCGTCCGGCCGCCCCCGTATCGCCCCCCCTTTCCTGCATATCTGCCGCCGCTGTTCTTCGTCCTGGCCCTGGTCACCCTCACGCTGAGCTACTTATCGAAGCGGCAAGAGCTGGAAACCATCAATCAACTCCTCGCGCATCAGGCGGCCGTGGACGGGCTCACCGGTGCCCTGAACCGGCTGCGCTTCGAGGAGCTGCTCAGCGCGGAGATGCGACGTGCACAGCGGTATGGGTCGCCACTGTCGGTGATCCTCTTCGACGCCGACCGTTTCAAGCACATCAACGACCGCCACGGGCATCTCGCCGGGGACCGCGTACTCAGGGCGCTCGCGGAACAGGTCACGAAGGCACTGCGGGCCCCGGACCAGCTCGCCCGGTGGGGCGGAGAGGAATTCATCGTACTGGCCCCGGGGACGGACCTGCAGGGCGCGCTGCGACTCGCCGAGAAGCTGCGCCAGCTCGTCGAACGGACCACCTTCGAGGAGGTGGGACACATCACATGCAGCTTCGGCGTGGCGCAGTACCGGCCCGGCGAGCCGAGTGAGCGCTTCCTGGAGCGGGCGGACCAGGCCTTGTATCAGGCCAAGCATGCAGGACGCAACCGGGTATGTGCGGAGCGCCGCTACGGAGATGTGGCACGGGTGTCGGCCTGACCGACGAAACCTCAGCTCGCTCGATCGAGCGGGGACCCGTCCGTCGTACCTGACACCTTCGGATCCAGTGTTTCACCGCCACGGGGGTGCGTCGGATCGGCCGAGCTCAGATGGCGCGAGAGGAACGCCCCCAGCTCCCGATAGACTGCGCGCGACTCCGGCGAATCGGGCACACCGATGTAGTCGCCGTGCGAGAGGCCTTCATACACATTGAGCTCGGCTGGCACACCAGCCTCTCGGAGTCGGCGGTGCACCCGAATGGTGTGACTCAGAAAGAGGTCGCGCGTCCCAGTGACCAGATAGGCGGGCGGCAGACCGGCGAAGTCCCCGTAGACCGGGGACAGCAGCGGATCTCTCAGATCATGGCCGCCGGCGTACAGCCGTGCTGCCGCGTGCAGTGGGCCGTCGTAGGTGACCAGCAGGCGATCGATCCCCTCGTTGATCCACAGGCTGTCGCCTGTCTTGGTGAGATCCGCCCAGGGCGTGCCCAGATACATGGCTCCCGGCAAAGGCAGGCCGAGCGACTTCAGCCGCTGCATCAGGGCCAAGGTCAAACCGCCCCCCGCAGAGGTGCCCCCCACCGCGAGTGTGCATGGATCCCGAGTCTCGAGCTGTGCCCGGTACACGGCCACCGCGTCTTCGAGCGCCGCCGGAAACGGGTGAGCGGGCGGCATGCGGTAGTCCACGGCGAGCACTGGGATGCCGATGCGAGCCGCGATCAGCACGGGCTCCATGAGTCCCGCCACCCCTGCATTCAGCACGTAGGCGCCACCATGGAAATAGAGCAGCAGGTGATTCTGATGTTCCCGCGCGATGGCGGGGGGCCAAACGCGGTGCACACGCGCGCCCGCAATGGTCGCAGGCTGGAGCGAAACGGAGGCGCGCCGGGCCGCCTCCCGCACCGCTCTGGCGGCCGCCCGATCATTGCGCTCGGCCTCCCGCGCCCAGTCCGCCGGCACCGCCTTGCGAGCCGCCTCGACATTGGGTACCGGCCCGCTGCGTAGCACCTCGCGCAGCTCGGGGCTGGCCGCGGCGGGCAGCGGCAGCTGCCTGCCCGGTACCCACCAGCCTTCCCGGACCTCTTGGACCAGGGCGATGGATGCGAGGCCCAGCAAGGCCACAGCCCCCAAGCCGAGCCGATATCCCCCTTTCATGTGGGTCTGTTGTTTGCTGGCCCGTCGTTTGCGCATCGCCGGCGCGTCATCACCCCCTCCGGGATCTGCGCCTCCCTACACGCCTGCTTCACACGCCGCACCCATGGCGCCGGTCCAGGGAGACCAGCCCGAGCACCCGCACCGCGCGACCGGAGTCAGGCCACTCACACGCCGCCGCTGTGGACGACCTCGTAGTAGAGCTTCTCGAGCTCGCGCTTGTGCTCAGCCTCCTCCTTGGCCAAAAAGACGAACAGGTCGCGGATGGGACCCTCCGGGGCCGACTCGGCCAGGGACTGGTACTGCTCCATGGCCGTTTTCTCGCGGCCCATGGCGTACTGCAGGATGGACTGATCGTCGGGATGCTCGCCCAGATCCGGGATGTGGATGTGGTCGGAGAAGCGGGTGTTGCTGGGCGGCGTCTTGACCTTCTCCTTGAGCTGGTCCTCAAGGCCCGGGGTCTTGGCCAGGTTCATGAACAGGTCGTAGTGGCGCTGTTCCTCCTGGGCCAGCTCGTCCACCAGCCAGCGGATGTTCTTGCTCACCTTGGGCGCCAGGTCCCGGTAGAAGTCCCGCGCGGTGCGCTCGAACTCCGAGGCGGTCTCCAGGATCTCGGCCAACGTCGTCTTGGACTGGATGCGCGCGTAGGCGCTGGGCTGTCCCTCGGTCGGCTCGCTCATGCCGTCTTCTCCAGTTGCGTGAGACAAGCGTCGATGCTCGCCGCCACCCGGTGGCCGTCGGCCACGGCATGGACCACATCGGGGCCGTGCACATCGTCACCGGCGGCCCACAACCAGGGCACCGCAGTGCGCCCCTCCTCGTCCACCTGCAGGCGCCCCCGCACCCATTCGAGCTGTTCGATCAGATCCTCGCCGAGCAGGCTCATGTCGGCCATCTGACCGATGGCCTCGACCACCCACTCGCCCTCGTGGAAGCGCTCGTCCTCGGGGTCCAGCTCGGGGGCGAACCGGCCCTTCTCGTCGAAGATGGACTTCACCCGCCAGGTGACCAGCCCCTTGATGCGGCCGTCCTCGATCACCACCTCGCGGGGTCCTCGCGAATCCAGGATCTCGATGCCCTCCTCGCGCGCCTCCTTGACCTCCACCGGGTCGGCCAGGAAGTGATCGAAGTCCTCCAGCGCCACCACGGTGATGCGCACCTCGCCGTACTTCTGCATCTGGAAACGGGCCATGGTGCGGGCGATGTCCATGGCCACGTTGCCGCCGCCGATGACCACGGCGGTCTGCGGCACGTCCAGCGCGCGGCCCTCGCCCGCCTCGCGCAGCAGGTCCACCGCGCGCTTGACGTCCTCATGCTCCGAGCCCGGGATGCGCGTGGAACGGCCCATCTGCAGGCCGATGGCCAACACCACGGCGTCGAACTCCTCACGCAGCGCCTCCATGGTCACATCCCGACCCACGCGGGTGTTGTAGCGGATCTCCACGCCCAGGGACTCGATGACCTCGACCTCCCGGTCCAGGATCTCCTCCGGCAGGCGGTAGTAGGGGATGCCGTAGCGGGTCATGCCGCCGGCCTTGGGCTGCGCCTCGAAGACCACCACCCGATGGCCCTTCTTGACCAGATCGTAGGCGGCGGTGAGCCCGGCCGGCCCCGCGCCGACGATGGCCACGGATCGGCCGGTGACGTAGTCGGCCTTGCCCTCGGCGGCGATCGCCTTGATGCGTTCGTGGGGAACCCGATCCGTGGCATAGCGCTTGAGCCAGCGGATCGCCACGGGCTCTCCGCGACGCCCGATGGAGCAGGCGGCCTCGCAGCGGTGGGTGCAGACCCGGCCGCAGACCTGGGAGAACGGATTGGTGCGGTACATCCAGCGCACCGCCTCCTCCGGCTCCCCGCGCCAGATGGCCCGGATGTACTCGGGGGCGTGCATGTGCGTGGGACAGGCGTCGTGGCACATGCCGCACTGCACGCAGCGCGAGGCCTCGATGATCGCCTGCTGATCGTCGTAGCCCAGCACCATCTCCTGGAAGTTGTCCACCCGTTCCTCGGGCGGCAGCTCCGGCATGGGCTGGCGCTCCAGGTCCAGGAGGTCGTTGGTGGGCGTCTTGGTCCAGCCCAGCGGATAGGGTGTGCCGTGGATGCCGTGCTCGTCCGGCAGCACGAAGTAGCTGTCGATCTCCTCTTGCGTGCAGGTGTGCACGTACTCGCGCGACAGCTTGATGGCGCTGGTGGGGCAGATGTCCACGCACAAGGCGCACCAGCAGCAGCGTCCGTAGTCGATGGCCGGGCGCAATGGCCGGATCCCCTTGACCGGGTCCTCCGGGGCCCCCGGCACGTGGACCATGGTGATGGCCGCGTTGTCGCAGACCTTCTGGCAGCTCCCGCAGCCGATGCAGGCGTTCCAGTCGTTGAGGTGAAAGCCCCGGTAGATCTCCGCGGCCGGCCGTGGTTCCAACGGCTCGGTCACCGGCGGCCGGAACAGGAACTGCAGGTTCTTGAGCGGCGCCAGCAGCGAGCCGCGGTCCTCGTAACGGACCTCCGAGCGCCGTGCCTTGGGCTTACCGGTCATGGCCGTCCCCTGGAATACGCACCGCGAAGGCGCGAAGCATATGTGTTTGGAGAAACGAGTACACCAATTCCATTTTCTCTTCGCGTCCTTCGCGCCTTGGCGGTGAAAAATATGACATCACCGGTCCACCTCCGGCGGGCAGGCATCCAGCGTGAACATGATCTGGGCCACGTCCTCGATGCGGGCGCCACGGGCCAGGTGCTCCAGGACCTGCACCGCGTGCATCATGGAGGCGCCGCGCACGTGGACCCGGTAGGGCTTCTCGCCCCCGTCGGAGACCACGTACCAGGCGAGCTCCCCCTTGGAGGACTCCACCCGCGTGTAGGCCTCGCCGGCCGGGACCTTCCAGGCCAGGGGGTTGGGGATCGGCGCGCGCACCGGACCCGGGATCTCCGGGAGCCGCTCGATCACCTGGCGCACGATGCGGATGCTCTGGACCAGCTCGGCACGGCGCACCAGGGTGCGGGCGTAGGCGTCGCCCGCCGACTCGGTGGGGATGTCGAACTCGAGCTGGTCGTAGACCAGATACGGGTCGTCGCGGCGCACGTCGAAGGCCAGGCCCGTGGCGCGCAGATTGGGTCCCGTCACACCCAGCTCCAAGGCGGTCTCCTGATCCAGCACCCCGACCCCCTTGGCGCGGTCCACCAGCACCTGATTGCGGAAGAACAGGTTGTCGTAGTCGGGCAGGCGCGATTCCAGATAGTCCATGGTCGCCGCCACCCGACCCAGGAAGCCGGGCGGGACGTCGCGCCGTACGCCCCCGGGGATGTTGAAGATGTGATAGACACGGCCCCCACTGAGCTCCTCGAACAGGTCGAGAATGCGATCCCGGTCGGCCACACCCCAGAACATATTGGTGTACATGCCGGTGGTGGAGGCATGGCCGCCGAAGGTGAACAGATGCGCGGCGATGCGGGAGAGCTCGAGCTGGAGCACACGCAGCCACTGGGCCCGCTCGGGCACCTCCAGCCCGCAGAGCTCCTCCACCGCCAGGGAATAGGACACCTCCATGGGCACCGGGTCCGGCACGCAGATCCGGGGCACCAGGGCGATGTTCTGAATCCACAGCCGCCCCTCCATGAGCTTCTCGAAACCGCGGTGCAGATAGCCGGCGTCGGCCTTGCCCTCGATCACCCGGTCGCCGTGCAGGCGCAGCTTGAAGGCGTAGTTGCCCTCGATGCCGGGGTGGTTGGGCCCGATGAAGAGCTCGTACTCGTGGCTCGGCGGATGACTCCGGGCCTGGTAGTTCTCAGGACGCATGGGGACTCACCATCGGTCACTCACCGCGAAGACGCGAAGTAGCTGTAGGCCGGATAAGCGAAGCGCATCCGGCACGCCGAGGTTCCAATCGCCCGATGCGCTGCGCTTATCGGGCCTACGGCTTGCCCTGCCCGATGTGCCACCACGATCGGGTCCGCGAGGAAGCGCCGTTCGTTCTCGGTGCCCTTCGCGCCTTCGCGGTGCACGCCCATCAGTCCTCCCGGCGGCTGTAGCGCTGTTCGTCTGGGGGGATGGCGATACCGCCCCCCTGGGCCTCGAGCTCCTTGAGCCAATCGGGGCGGTACTCCTGCCAGTTGAAGAATTGATTGATATAGGCCTCGCTGTCGAAGTCCTTGCGCATGGGCGGAGGGCCGTCCCACTCGGTGAGGATGAACTTCTCCATGAACGGGCTGCCCTCGAAATAGACGCCGAACATCTCGTAGATGTCGCGCTCGAAGAAGGCTGCGGGCTTGTAGAGATCGTAGACCGACAGATACCTGCCAGGCTCGCGCGGGATGCGCGTGTGCGCCGAAATCAGGGACTGGGTCTCATAGGACCACACGTGGTAGATCAGCTCGAACTCGCCCTCCGCGATCCAGTCCACGCAGGTGATGGCCGACAAATGCACGTAGGAGGCCTTGCCCTTGAGGAGCTCAAGGAGGGTGGGCAGGGCGTCGGCATCCACGTCCAGACGCATGCGTCGCTCGCGTTTGCGTCGCATCTCCACCTGCTCGATCTCGGCGAGCAGGTCGTCCAGCCAGACCTGGAGCTCACGAGAGCCCTGGTTCATCGGCACCTCACTTGAGCCGCATCCGATGGGGGATCAGGGGCTGTTGCACCTGCTGCAACAGGGCGGTGTGCTCACCCTCGGTCTCGGGCCCATGCAGGCCGTATTGCTGCGCCTCGCCCAGCACGTCCGTGGGCGTCTGCCAGCGCTCGCCGAACAGGGCCTGCTGATTGCCCAAGTAGTGGTCGTAACGCCGGTAGTAGTCCTTCCAGCTCTCGGCCTTGCCGGTCTTGATGAGGCCCATGAGCTTGCGCATGCCGGAAACCACCGCCTCGGGCCGCGGCATGCAGCCGGCGATGTAGAGGTCGACCGGCAGGTAGTCGGCCAAGACCTTGGCGGTGGCGTAGCTCTGCCAGTACATGCCCCCGTTGACCGTACACGAACAGATGCCGATGACGTACTTGGGCGCGGGCATCTGCTCGTAGGTGAGGATGATCCGTTTGAGCGTCTTGACCGAGACGTAGCCCGTCACCAGCAGGATGTCGGCCTGGCGCGGGGTGACCATGGGCTGAATCCCCAGGCGCTCCATGTCGAAGCGCGAGGTCATCGCCGGGGGCAGCTCGATGGCCCCGCACCCGGTGCAGTAGTGCAGCATGAACAGCGAGTGCGAGCGGCAGAAGCGCACGAACTCGTCGAAGACATGGGCCAACGGATTGGTCCGCTTGGCAAAGGCCCCTTCGGTCCGGACAGGCAGCTCTTTCATGACCACATCACCACCGCTAGGCCCAGCAGACCCGCCAGGACCGGCCACTTCCACAGCGAGCCCAGCATCTGCTCGGCCCGGTAGCGCGGAAACTGAAACGCGATCGTCATGGGGATGGCCACCACCAAGAAGGCCTTGACCAGAAAATCGATCCAGGTCACGCCACCGCCCAGGAACAGGGTGGTGTACAGGATACCGGCCGTATACAGGGAGAAACTCTGCATCACGATCAGGCTCCCCAGATACTTGCCGCCCATCTCCACCATGGGACCGGTGGCGATCTCCGCCGGGGCCACGTAGATCTCGAAGGGCTGCTTGCCCAACATGCCCTGCAGGGCGAACAGCCCCGCAAACGCCAGCAGCGGCGCCTGGAACAGCCCCCAGCCATGGGCCTGCTGGTATTCGACCATCTGCACCAGGTTGGTGGTTCCATACATCCACGACATGCCGAAGATCACGATCACGAACGGGATGTCGTAGGCCAGCATGGCGGTGAGCGCGCGGGAGATGCCGATGGAGGCATTGGGATTGGCGCACTGGCCGGCCGCCAGCGCCATGCCCAGCGACGGCACCATCAGGAAATAGATGAGCGTGATGACGTCCGTACGGTCGGCGATTCCCGTCATCCCCGGCACGGGAATCAATGTCTCGGCGGCGATGTAGCCCCCCACCGCCACGATGATCCCCACGTCGTGGATGAGCCCGTGGGAGATCTGGGTCTGCTTGCCGAAGAACTTCACCACGTCGTACAGGGGCTGGAAGAACGGCGGACCCACACGCCGCTGAATCTTGGCGGCGATCTTGCGCATCATGAGGAGCATGGCGAGCCCCACCACGAAGGCCACCGCGGGCATCAGCACCAGCTCGACGATCAGCGCCATCATGCCGCCACCCACCAGAGCGCCAGGACGGTCACCCCCAGGAGCCAGGCGGCAGGCTGAACCACCCGGTAGACCCCCGCGGCGGCCTGGGCCAGCAAGTCCGTGGCGGCGACCACGGAATCCTGCAGCCACTGGAAGCTGCCGCGATACCAGGGACCGATGCGGTGCATGAGCCCGGCATAGAAGTTGTCGCTGTAGTGGTAGCGCACCTCGGCGGTGAGAAAGTGGCCGCCGGCATAGTTGTCCAGTTGATGCACGGTGCGCGCCCGGCCGCCGGCCAGGAAGATCAAGGCCCCGACACCGAAGCCGGCGAACAGGATGCCCACCACCCAGAGCATGTCCAGCCCCCCGTCCGGCCTCTCCACACCCCCCAGGGTGGGCGCCAGCACGGCCAGCCCAAGCTCACGCTGCACCGTGGTCAGCCAGTCGAGGACCAGGCCCGGGGCGAGCCCCGTGACGAACACGATGAGGGAGAGGGCGAGCATGGGTGCCAACATGGACCCGGGGACCTCGCGCACCGACTCGTGCTCCACGCGCAACTGGCCCAGGAAGATGTTGTGCAGCAGCTTATAGACCGAGACGATGGTGCCCAGGGTACCCACCACCGCCGCCACGAAGAGCAGCGGCTGCCCGTCGTCGATGAGCGCCCGGTAGATGAGCCACTTGGACACGAAGCCATTCATGGGTGGGAGCCCCGCCAGGCCGATGATCCCGACGAGCAGCACCAGGAAGGTCAGCGGCATGCGGGTGACCAGACCGCCCAGCTTGTTGAGATCGGCCGTGCCCGTGCGGTAGACCACCGCCGTGACCGCCATGAAGAGCGCCGCCTGATAGGTCGCATGGTTGAACACGTGCATCAAGCCCCCAGCGCTCGCCAGGGCATCCCCCATGGCCACCCCCATGAGCATGTAGCCGCCCTGCCCGATGCCGTGCCAGGCGAGGAGCCAGCGCGCATCGTTCTGCTTGAGCGCCGTGAAGGTCGGCAGGACGATGGTGAAGGCGGCGATCCAGGCCAGCAGCTCGTGGGCCTCCAATGGTGTCCACGGAATGCTGAGGGCCTTGAGCGTCCCCAGCCCCAGCACCCCGAACAGGGTGAGCAGCATGGCATACAGGCCCATGCGCGAAGAGATGGCCCCCAGGAACGCCGATCCGGGTCCCGGCGTCTCGGCGTAGGCGCCCGCCTGCCAGAGGTGGAAGGGCAACAGGCCCATCTTCACGCCGAAGCCACCGGACAACAGGATCACCAGGGACCACAAAGTCCCGGCAGAGAGGTCCGGCACCACCGCCGCCAATGCGCCAAACTCGAACGAACCGGTGAGCGCATGGGACAACACCATCGCCGCCATGACCGCCATGGCCCCCCCGATGGCATACACCAGGTACCGCAGCGCCCAGCGCACCCCCACGCCCCCGGCTGCGAGCATCAGCACGAAGCTCGCCCAGCTCACCAGTTCCCAGCCCACGAACAGGGAGAGGAAGTCGCGGGAGGCCAGGAGCACGTACATGGTCGAGGGGTTCAGGGCCAGGGCGAGCTGCAGCAGGCGCAGATCACCACCTTGCTCGGCGTAGTGCCGCCCCCAGGCGCCACTCATGAACCACGCCGCCGCCAGCGCGGCACCCGCCGTGATCACGGCGAAGAACCACGACAGGGCCGTGAACTGCCAGCTCAGGCCGTACCCCAGAACGCTGAATGCGGGGGAGGCCGGCACCGGATCCGCCCCGTAGGCCAGCGGACCCATGAACGCCACCAGCAGGAACTGCACTCCATACAACGCAGTGAGCCACGGCCCAGCCGAGGGCGAGCGCCCGAAGAGCCCCGCGGCCAGGGCGGTCAGGGCAGAGGCCAACCAGAGCCCGTCCAGCAGCGTCACGAGCGTGCCCCTCGAGTCGGCGACCCCGCCGGCCACCCATAGGCCCGATCAGCACGGCCCATCGGGCGATCGGAACCTCTGGAGGCGGGATGCGCTTCGCTGATGCGGTCTTCGCGCTGCCCGCGCCGGGCTACCGCGCGATCACCGAGCACGGTGCGTATATAGCCCTGGACGTCGGCCGCTTGCGCGGCCATGGCCTTCAGACCATCGCCCAGCGGGTGCAGGGCGAATACGGAACCCACGAGCACCAGGCCGGCGAGGGAGGCCGTCACCAAGTCCAGCCCCCGATGCGGCCCGGGACTCGTGTAGCCGGCTTCACGCGCCAGTAGCACCGACAAGGTGCGAAACAGATAGGCCGCCTCCACAACCGTGGCCGCCATGACGGTCAGAGCGCCGAGCCACGCCAGTCCGGTGCCCAACCCCATCAGGCCCATCACGGTGAGGAGCTTGGCCCAGAAGCCCGGCAGGGGCGGCAACCCCACCAGCGACAGCGCGAACAGGATGAACAGCCCGCTGGCCAGCCAGTGGCCGCGACCGGCGCCGCGCAGGCCTTCGATGGACCCGCCCCAACGCTCCGCCAACAGGAACAGCGCGGGCTTCACCAGCAGATGGTGCAGGGCCACGGCGAGCCCGGCGACGATGCCCGCCTCGCCCGGCACCGAGAAGGCGACGAACACGATGCCGAGCTGCCCGATGGACGAGAATGCGAACTGGCGCCGGAGGTCACGGGCCCGCCAGGCGGCCAGCTCGCCGGCCACGATGCCCAGCATGCCCAGCACCAGCATGAGTTGGGCCGCCTCGGGTTGCGGAAAGATCAACACCAAGATCCGCACCACCACCAGAACCGCGAGCTTGGACACCAGCCCCGCCAACAGCCCAGCCAGACGCCCGGATACGCTGCCATACACCTCCGGCACCCAGCCGTTGACCGGGAACAGCTCGCCCTTGACCCCGAGGCCGATGAGCATGAGGGCAAAGGCCGCCAGCCCCACCGGGTCCTGGAGCCGCTCCGGGGCGAGTGTGGCCAGATGGGCCAGGTTCAACGTGCCGGTGCGCAGGTAGACGATGGTGATCCCGGCCAGCAGCAGCACCGAGCCCGCCGCGCTCAGCAGCAGGTAGCGCAGCGCGGCCCCCTGCGCCGCACCGGTACCGCGGCCGGCGATGAGCCCGAAGGAGGCCGCCGCCGTGAGCTCGTAGAAGACGTACAGGTTGAAGATGTCGCCGGAGAGCGCCAGACCGGTGGCCGAAGCGGTGAGCACCAGCGTGAGCGCGAACTGCTGCGGCGTGCCCTCGCGCGGCCACAACAGCAACGCCATGAGAGGCACCGCCAGCCCGAACAGCAGGGCCACGGCATCCAGATAGAAGACGATCCCCAGCGGGGGGCGGAAGCCGCCGATGGCAATGGCCACCGTGCCACCGTCCAGGCGCGCCCATGCGACCCACAGGACGCCGATGCAGACGGCCAGCGTCCCCCAGCCCAGCCACTGTGCCAGGGCGCGCGAACTGCGCCCCAACGCTGGAGTCAGGAAGCCAGCGAGCAGGGGCAGGGCCACGGCCAGGACCACGAAGTTCATGCCGGACGCTCCACGGCCGGCGCGTTGCGGCTGGTCTCCGGCGGCAGGCCGGCGGCCGCGTCCAGGTCCTCGTGCAAGCGCGCCCGCAGGGTGCGCATCTCCACCGTCCCATAGGCGCGGCGCACGCGCAGCACCAGGGCCAGGGCCAGGGCCTGCACGCCCACCCCGATGACGATGGCGGTGAGCACCAGGGCCTGGGGAATCGGGTCCACCATGGGCCCGGGAACCCGACCCTCCAGTAGAATGGGGGCGAACGCACCCTGACGAAAACCGGACAGCACCAGCAGCAGATTCACCCCAGCCTCGGCCACCGCCAGGGCCAGGACCAGACGCACCAGATTGTCCCCCATCACCAGTCCGGCCAACCCGATGATGAGCAGGCTCACCGCACCCGTATACAGGACGATCTCCAGTGGGGGCAGGGTCACGGCTCAGCGGCCTCCGTCTCCTGCAGGGTGCTCATCAGGCCCGCGATCTCGGCGCCCACCTTGAGCCCTACGGCGATGTAGAGCAGCGGCAGGGTGCCGGCCGAAAACAGGCTGCCCAAGGCGCCCTTGCCCAGCATCGGTGCGAGGAAGTCGCCCTTCACCGCCAGTGCCCACAGGCCGATCAACACGAACGCCCCACCCGCCAGCCCCTCGACCCAGTTCACCACAGCGTGGTTCAGGCTGTCCCCAGGGCGGCCCAGCAGCGGCAGGAAGAAGGCGGCGGCGAGGATCACGCCCCCCTGGAAACCGCCACCCGGAGTCAAATGGCCGTGCAGGACGATGTACAAACCCACGATCACCAGAAGCGGAAACAGGAGATCGGCCGCCGCCAGCAGGATGAACCCGCCCTCGGGATCGGGCCGCTGGTCGGCACGTCGTCTCATGCCCGAAAGGATCAGTCCCACGCCGGCGGCCGCCGCGAACAGGATTGAGAGCTCACCCAGGGTGTCGATACCGCGATAGGCCAGCACCACGGCGGTCACCAGGTTTGCCGCCCCAACGGCCTCGGGACCCTGGCCGAGGATCCCCTCTCCCGCGACCATGGGCGCCGCCCCCACCGGCAGATCCGCTGCGAGCACGAGCAGGAAGAAACCGAGGCCACCGGCAAACAGCAGCGAAGTGAAGTTACGCATCGTCGCCCGACCCCTGCAGGGAATCCCCCGGCCGCGGGTGGTTGTCGTCGCCGAGCCCCCAGAGGCCGAGGCGGCGCAGCGCCAACACCAGGATCACTCCGCTGAGACCCGCCCCCACCGCAGCCTCGGTCATGGCCACGTCCGGCGCGCGGATGATGACGAACACCACGGAGAGGGCCAACGAGACCACCGAAGAGGCCGCCACGGCGGCCAGCAGATTGGGCAGCAGCAATACCGCCAGGGCCGAGAGGATCATGATCGCCACCACCAGGACCGTGATCCAGTACATCAGCCCTCCTCCCGGGCCGGCGCTTCCCGGTCTTCCGGCGCCCGCCAGGGGCGCACGCCCGCGATGAGGAAGGCACGGGCCAGCGCCGACGAGCTCACCGGGCTCGTCACCAGGATGAAGCCGCCGATACAGACCAGCTTGGTCCACCACTCGGGGTGCAGGAAACCGATGCCGAGCAGAAACGACAGCGCGCCGAGGGTCACCGCCTTGGTGCCCGTCTGGATGCGGTTGAATACGTCCGGCATGCGCACGAGCCCCAGTGCGCCCAGGAAGGAGAACGCCGCCCCGATCAGCAGGAACACGTCACCGACCCAGCGCATGCACCACACCTCTGCTGCGGCCCACCGCGCCGGCACCAGACCGGACCGAGCCGGCAGCCGCGGGCAGTGCTCTCACGAACGATTCCCTTCCACCACACGGGCCAGGGCCACCATGCCCACAAAGGAGAGCACGCCGTAGATCATGGCCACGTCGAGGTAGAGGGGGCTTTCGAACACCGCGGCAAAACCGGCCAGCGCCACGGTGGTCACCACCGAGACCATGTCGGCGCTCACAAAGCGGTCCGGGTTGGTGGGACCCACCACCAGGCGCCCCAGCCCCAGCAGCACGGCTGCACACAAGAGTACGGTGGCGACGATCTCGACGGCGGTCATCGTATCTCCCTGGACGGCGACCCGTCCCCAGCTTGCCCGCAATCTACACCGATCGGGCGGCCCGCTACTGATCTGGATCAGACCCGATGTCTACTGGAGAAAACCCCGAATGTGGCGTTCGAAGCCCGCAGCGATCCGCCGGGTGGCCGACTCCAGATCGGTACCGGGTGAGGCGTCGATCCAATGGACCAGTATCCGGTCCCCACGCACGTCCACCGACAACGTACCCGGCGTCAGTGTAATGCTGTTGGCCAGTAAGAGCCGCCCAAGACGTGATTTCAGCCCGGTCCGCACCTCCACCACCGCCGGCCGGATGGGCAACGACGGCGACAAGACACGTCTGGCCACGTCCAGATTGGCGCGCACCAGGGCGTAGAAGAAATAGCCGAGATAGGCGACCAGGGCAACGGCTGCCGAAGGCACCAGGCGCACCCCGCCGAGGATGGCGAGCCGCGGCCCTGCGACCGCCATGGTCGCCGCCACCACCAGCACCCCGGCGAGCAGTTCCTGTCCGTCGGACGTGCCGGTGAGCAGGACCCAGAGCAGCATGCCCGCAGCAAAACCGACCACGTACTGGGACAGACGGGGCGAGACTTCGGTCATGGATCCACTCCCCATAGTGGTCGCCCGGCCACTGAGGACCGGGCCTTCCGGAAGGCCAGTCTAGGCCTTTCTTTCCCGATTGCAAGGTCGGGTCCCGGCCTGGTCCATCGGAGACATCCGGGCGCGACGGGTTGCACACCGGATGCCACGTCCCACCCGCCGCCGGGCACCCAGACCCTTGGCCCATGAGCGAGGCTCAGGACCGCAGCCCAAGCACGTCCTGCATATCGTACAGCCCGGGCTCAGCCCCCATCAGCCAGAGGGCGGCGCGCACGGCACCCCGCGCGAAGGTCTGGCGACTGGAGGCCTTGTGGGTGATCTCCACCCGCTCGCCATCGGCGGCGAACATCACCGTGTGCTCGCCGACGATGTCGCCGGCGCGGATGGTCTCGAAGCCGATGGTCTCGCGATCCCGCGGTCCGGTGACGCCGTGACGCCCGTAGACGGCGCACTCCTGGAGGTCCCGACCCAGTGCCCCAGCCACGATTTCCCCCATGCGCAGGGCAGTGCCCGAGGGCGCATCCACCTTGTGCCTGTGGTGGGCCTCGATGATCTCGATGTCGGCATCCCTGCCGAGCACGCGAGCGGCCATCTCCAGCAACCCGAAGCACAGATTGACCCCTACGCTCATGTTCGGCGCCTGCACGATGGGAATGTACCGCGCAGCGGCGGCGATACGTTCCCGGTGTGTCTCTTCAAGCCCCGTGGTCCCGATGACGAGCGCCTTGCCGGCGGTCTCGCAGAACGCCACGTGGTCCATGGTGGCCTCGGGGGTGGTGAAATCGATGACCACGTCGAAGGCCCGATCCACGGCGGCCAGTCCGTGGACGATCTCCACGCCAAGCCTGCCGACTCCGGCCACCTGGCCTGCGTCGGCCCCGAGCAGGCTGCTGCCGGAGGCCTCGGTGGCCCCCACGAGCTCGGCACCTTCGGTGGCCCGGACCGCCTCCACCAGGGCCCGGCCCATGCGACCTCCAGCACCGGTCACCACGATTCTCGTCATCTTCCCTCCCACTCTCACCCCCATCGATCACAACGGGGACGCAGCAGACCTGCAGCGCGGGCCAGGCACCGATGCAGGATGCATCTCCCCATTTATGCCAACGGCTCCGCGTTCTGCGTGCGAAATCCCCCTCAGCCCGAGATGCGCTGCTTGATTTCGTCGAAGAAATGTTTCACGCCGTCCAGCCACCCGTGGGCTCGGGGGCTGTGGCGCCTGCCACCCCGGCGCATGGTCTCGTCCAGTTCTTCCAGGAGCTCGCGCTGGCGGCGGGTCAGGTTCACCGGCGTCTCCACGACCACCGTGCAGATGAGATCTCCTGCCGGCCCACCACGCACCGGCCGTACACCCTTGCCTCGCATACGGAACTGCTTGCCGGACTGGGTTCCCTCGGGGATCTTGAGCAACACCCGACCCTCCAGTGTGGGAACCTCCACCTCCCCGCCCAGGGCGGCCGTGGTGATGGAAACCGGCACCTCACAGAGCAGATCGTTGCCCTCGCGGTGGAACAGCGGATGCGGCCTGACCCGCACCTGTACGTACAGGTCTCCCGGCGGACCGCCATTCTCTCCGGGCTCCCCTTCGCCGGCCAGGCGTACACGGTCACCGCTGTCCACGCCCGGCGGGATGCGCACGGCCAGGGTCCGCTCCTCACGCACGTAGCCGCTGCCCCGGCAGGCGCGACACGGCTCCCGCACGACCCGTCCAGAACCACCGCAGTGCGGGCAGGTCTGCTGCACCGAGAAGAACCCCTGCTGCATGCGCACCTGTCCCACCCCACCGCAGGTGGGGCAGGCCTCCGGCGCGGTGCCCGGGGCCGCACCCGTTCCGTGGCACACCTCACACACCGCCTTGGAAGGGACCCGGATCTTGACCTCGGTACCGAAGACGGCCTCCTCCAGGCTCAGCTCCACGGTGAACTGCAGGTCCGAACCGCGGCGCGCACGGCGCGTGCTCCCACGCGCACCACCGCCGAAGATGTCTCCGAAGATGTCCTCGAAGATGTCTCCGAAACCGCCGCGGAATCCACCGCCACCGAAGCCCCCGCCCGCCCCCGGAGCCTCCGTATGGCCGAACTGGTCGTAGGCGGCGCGTTTCCGGGAGTCGGACAGGCAGGCATACGCCTCCTGGATCTCTTTGAAGCGTGCCTCGGCTTCGGGGTTATCGGGATTGCGGTCGGGGTGATACTTCATGGCCAGCCGGCGATAGGCCTTCTTGATCTCGGCCTCGCTGGCCGTGCGCGACACGCCCAGAATCTCGTAGTAGTCCTTCTTCGCCATAATGGTCCGTCAGACACACCAAAAGGCCCGGCCCCTCACCGGGGCCGGACCACACGTAGCCCGCTCTGCCCGCCAGAGGCGGGCGCTGCGGTGGGAACATCCGGCGCCGGCCGGAGACCCGTTACTTCTTGCTGTCGTCGACTTCCTCGAACTCCGCGTCCACCACGTCCTCGTCCCCGGCCGTGGAGGCTCCGGCACCGGCCTGCCCTGCCCCGGCCGCACCGGCCCCTGCGGCCCCCTGGGCGCCACCGGCCTGTCCGTAGAGCTGCTCGGCCAGTCGCCCGGATGCCTGAGCCAGGGCCTGGGTCTTGGCCTCGATGGTCGCCTTGTCGTCGCTCTCCATGGCCTTCTTGAGCTCGGCGATGGCGTCCTCGACCTGTTTGCGGTCGGCCTCGGAGACCTTGTCGCCGAGTTCCTTCAGGGACTTCTCGGCGGCATGGATCATGGCGTCGGCCTGGTTGCGGGCCTCGACGAGTTCCCGCATCCGCCGGTCCTCTTCGGCATGCGCCTCGGCGTCGCGCACCATCTTCTGGATCTCTTCTTCCGAGAGTCCGGAACCGGCCTTGATGACGATCTTGTTCTCCTTGCCGGTGGCCTTGTCGCGCGCCGAGACGTGCAGGATGCCGTTGGCGTCGATGTCGAAGGTCACCTCGATCTGCGGGACACCCCGCGGCGCCGGCGGAATGCCCGTGAGATCGAAACGCCCCAGCGACTTGTTGTCACGCGCCATCTCGCGCTCGCCCTGCAGCACGTGGACCGTCACCGCCGTCTGGTTGTCGTCGGCGGTGGAGAACACCTGCGTGGCGCTGGTCGGGATCGTGGTGTTGCGCTCGATGATCTTGGTCATCACGCCACCCAGAGTCTCGATACCGAGCGAAAGCGGGGTGACGTCGAGCAGCAGCACGTCCTTGACCTCACCGGCCAGCACACCGGCCTGGATCGCCGCACCGATGGCCACCGCCTCGTCGGGGTTGACGTCCTTGCGCGGGGTCTTGCCGAAGAACTCCTCGACCACCTGCTGCACCTTGGGCATGCGCGTCTGACCACCGACGAGGATCACCTCGTTGATGTCGGACACGCTAAGGCCCGCGTCCTTCAACGCCTGCTTGCAGGGCTCGATGGTCTTGGCGATCAGGTCTTCCACTAGGGACTCGAGCTTGGCCCGCGTCACCTTGATGTTCAGGTGCTTGGGACCGGTCTGGTCGGCCGTGATATAGGGCAGGTTGACCTCGGTCTGCTGTGCGGAAGACAGCTCGATCTTGGCCTTCTCTGCAGCCTCCTTGAGGCGCTGCATGGCCAGCGGATCACCGCGCAGGTCGATGCCCTGCTCCTTCTGGAACTCGTCGGCCAGATAGTCGATGAGGCGCTTGTCGAAGTCTTCCCCACCCAGGAAGGTATCGCCATTGGTGGACAGCACCTCGAACTGCTTCTCGCCGTCCACCTCGGCGATCTCGATGATGGAGATGTCGAAGGTGCCACCGCCCAGGTCGTAGACCGCGATCTTCTGGTCGCCCGTCTTCTTATCCAGGCCATAGGCCAGCGCCGCGGCCGTGGGCTCGTTGATGATGCGCTTGACCTCCAGTCCGGCGATACGCCCGGCGTCCTTGGTGGCCTGGCGCTGGGAATCGTTGAAATAGGCCGGGACGGTGATGACCGCCTCCTTGACCTCCTCGCCCAGATAGGCCTCGGCATCCTTCTTGAGCTTCATGAGCACGCGCGCCGAGATCTCCGGCGGGGCCATCTTCTTGCCCAACGCCGGCACCTCGACCCAGGCGTCACCATTGTCGGCCGGCACGATCTTGTACGGCACCAGCTCGATGTCCTTCTGCACCTCGGAATCGGTGAACTTGCGACCGATCAGGCGCTTGATGGCGAAGAACGTATTCTTGGGATTGGTCACCGCCTGGCGCTTGGCCGGCTGGCCCACCAGGACCTCGCCATCCTCCGTGAAGGCGACCACCGAAGGGGTCGTGCGCTCGCCTTCGGCATTCTCGATGACCTTGGGCTTGCCTCCCTCCATCACGGCCATGCAGGAATTGGTGGTGCCCAGGTCGATTCCGATTGTCTTTGCCATCGTTGTTCTCCACGCCTCTCGAATCTGAAAAATTTTCCGAAAATCTGCTTGCAGACATGGGGGCGCGACCGCCCCCTTTCAACCAGTGCCGCTCTGTCCTCGCCCGGGGATCCCGCCGCTCACCCCGTCTCGGGGGGCTTGGAGACGATCACCATGGCCGGACGCAGCAGACGGTCGTTCAGCCGATAGCCCTTCTGCACCACCGTGAGCACCGTGTTGGGGGGCAGTTCGGCGTTCTCCTGGATGGACATGGCCTGATGCAGCTCCGGATCGAAGGGTTCCCCGAGTGGGTTGACCTCCTGCACGTTGAACTTTTGCAACACCTGCCCGAGCATCTTCAGGGTCAGCTCCATGCCCTCGCGCAATTTCTCCGCATCCACGTGCTCTGTGGCATGCCCCAGGCCCAGTTCCAGGCTGTCGACCACCGGCAGGAGCTCGCCGATGAACTTCTCCAGACCGTACTTGTGTGCCTGGGCCACATCACGCTCGCTGCGCTTGCGCAGATTGTCCAGGTCGGCCTGGGCACGCACCAGCTGGTTCCAGGTCTCCTCGGCCCGCCTGCGCGCGGCCTCGAGCTCCTCGCGCAACCGCTCAATCTCCTGGACCTCCGTCTCCTCTGTGCCCGTGCCGCTCTCGGCCGCCGGCGAGGCTCCGGCCTGCACTTCTTCGGCGATACGCTCGTTCTCGTGCTGTTGACTCATGGTCGCTCCATAGCGCAACTGGGTTGAATCCGTAAACCGACCCCGCCGGTTGTACGGGGTGCCCGAATGCATTCGAGCGACATGGGGCTGGACCGACGGCATTTCAAGGGATGTGCGGCCCGCCCGACGCCGTGCTCATCGATCGTGCCCCGCCCCTGCCCATACCGTTCCGGTTCACGCGCTGAGCGCCTCGCCCAGCAACCGTGCCGTGGCGTCCACCACGGGGATGACGCGTTCGTAGTGCATGCGCGTCGGTCCGATCACACCGAGCACCCCCACGATATCACCTCCGACACGGTAGGGCGCGGAGACCACGCTGCAGCCGGCCAGCGCGTCGTACCCCGACTCCTGACCGATGAAGATCTGTACACCCTCGGCCTCGATGCACTTGTCCAGCAGTTCCAGGATCTCGCGCTTCTCCGTGAACGCCTCGAACAGCTGGCGGAGCTTCTCCACATCGGAGAGCTCGGCGTAACGCATGAGATGGGTCTGCCCCATCATCACGAAGTCCTCCGGATCGCGCAGGGTCTCCGCGAAGACCTTGTCCCCGAGCTCGGCAGCCGTACAGGCGAGCCGGTCCATGTCGCGACGCATGCAGTCCAGATCCTCCACGATGCGGGCCCGCACCGCCTGCAGGTCCATGCCCGAGAAACGCTCGTTGAGGAACGCCGCCGCACGCTCCAGTGCCTCGCGCGAATAGGGCCGCTCCAGCTCGATAATGAGGTTCTGTACTTCGTGGGGTTCCAGCACCAGCACCACCAGGACCTTGCCACCGCTCAGCTCCAGGAACTCGATGCGGCGCAGAACGGCGTGCTCGGCCCGTGGCACCGTCACCAGACCCGCCAGCTGCGTGACCCGTGACAGCAGGGTCGAAGCCCGCTCCACCAGCTCATGGGGACCCTGTCCCGGACCGAGCACGTCCCGGAACTCCTCCATCAGCGCTTCGTCCAGGGGACGCACCTCGATCATGCGATCGACGAACAGACGGTATCCCAGCACCGTGGGCACACGGCCGGCCGAGGTGTGCGGCGAACGCACCAACCCCATCTCCTCCAGATCGGCCATGACGTTGCGTACCGTGGCCGGGCTGAGATCCAGCCCCGAGGCTCGCGCGAGTGTCCGCGAGCCCACCGGCAGTCCCTCACGGATATATTGCTCGACCAGCACGCGGAGCAGATGCTCGGCACGCTGCGTCAATTCGATCTGGAGTGCCCGTTCCTCCATGGGGGAAACCATCGTCCGTCGGCGACATCCGCTAATTTAGCACTCAAAAACCACAAGTGCTAACGATCTCATAATGAGGGTGCTCAACCCGTGACACAAGCCCAGTCAGGGGCGGTCGGTGCGCTTCCCCCGACACGCCGTGTTCAGAGTAGAATCAGCGGATGCCCGTCTTCCGCACGATACTCCTCGTCAGTAAACCGGGCGATCCTACCCTGCGTTCAACCTTGGAAACCCTGTGGTCTTTTCTCGAGCGCCGGGGCTGCCGCGTGTTGCTCGACCCGTCGGCCTGCACCCTGCTGCAGGCGCAGGGTCGCGCCCCTTGTACCCATGGCGAGACACCCCCTCCCGATCTCGTGCTGGCCGTGGGCGGCGACGGCACCCTGCTCCACGCCGCACGTCGTTTCGTGGACCGAGGCGTCCCCCTGGCGGGTGTCAACCGGGGCCGGCTGGGCTTCCTGGCCGACATCTCCCCGGATGAGATGCTGGAACGCCTGGAGGAAATCCTCTCCGGTCAGTATCAAGAGGATCAGCGCACCATGCTCTGCGGCCGCGTGTTGCGAGACGGCACGGAGATCCTGAGCAACTCCGCCCTCAACGACGTCGTGCTCCATGCACGCCGCAGCGTGCGCATGATCAGTTTCGACGTCTACGTGGGCGGCCGGCTCCTGGCGCGCCAGAACGCCGACGGCATCGTGGTCGCCACCCCCACCGGATCCACCGCCTATGCCCTGTCGGGCGGGGGCCCCATCCTGCATCCCGACGTGGCGGCCTTGACCCTGGTACCCATCTGCCCACACACCCTGAGCAACCGGCCGATCGTCATCGACGACCGTTCTCGACTGGGACTGACCCTATGTCCCGACAACACCGTGCCGGCGGTGGTGTCCTTCGACGGGCAGGTGGACTGCGACCTGGAACCAGGGGACTGCGTCGAGGTGTGGCTCAAGGAGGCCCGGCTGCGACTCATCCAACCGCTGAACCTGGATTACTTCGAGATCCTGCGCGCCAAGCTCAAGTGGAGCGAGCTGCCCTAGCGCCCGGCTTCCCACGGCCATGCTCACCCGGATCACGCTACGCGACTTCGCCATCTTCCAGGCCCTGGAGCTGGAGCCCGGGGCGGGGATGAACGTGTTCACCGGCGAGACCGGTGCGGGCAAGTCTCTGGTGGTGACGGCCCTGGGACTGGTGCTGGGCGATCGCGCCACACGCGGCACCGTGCGCGCCGGTGCCGCCCGCGCCGACCTGGCCGTGGAGTTCACGCTGGAGGCCGCCCCCGGAGCCCGCCGCTGGCTGGCCGAGCGCGATCTCGACCAGGAGGACACCTGCCTGTTGCGCCGGGTGATCACCCGTGAAGGTCGCTCCCGAGCCTACATCAACGGCGTCCCCATGCCGCTGCAGGCCGTGCGCGAGCTGGGAGAACAACTCGTGGACATCCAGGGACAACACGCCCATCAGGCCCTGCTGCGGCCCGGCATGCAACGCCGCCTGCTGGACGAGTTCGCCGGTCATGACACCCTCTTGGAAGAAGCGGGTGCCCGCTATGCGCAATGGCGCCGGCTGCACGACCGGCTCCAGGATACGGACCGTCGAGCCGGTGAGATCCGCGACCGCAAGGCACTGCTCGGCTTCCAGATCCGCGAACTGGAGACCCTGGGGCTGCGCGCAGGGGAGTATGCCGAGCTGGACGCCGAGCAGACGCGGCTCGCCAACGCCGAGTCGGTGCGCGAACAGACCTGGGAGGCGGCCCAGGCACTGTACGACGCCGACAGGGACACCCTCTACGAGCGACTGGCCCACATCGCCTCCGGGCTGCGTGAGGCGGCAACGTCCCATCCCGCACTGGGTGACTCGGCCGAGGTCGCCGAAGGTCTGGCTATCCAGGCCCAGGAACTGGCCGCTGCGCTGCGCCAGTACGCCGAGACGCTGGAGAGCGATCCGGAACGCCTGGCACAGGTGGACGAACGCCTTCGGGCCATTCACGACCTTGCTCGCAAGTACGCGGTGGAGCCCGAGGCCCTACCGGAACTGCACCACCGGCTCAAGCGTGAGCTGGCGGAACTGGAATCGCCGGAGTACGACGTCGACACACTGCGCACCGCCCTGCGCGAGGCCGAAGAACGCCTGGACGAGACCTGCGAACGCCTATCGCGGGCGCGCCGAGCAGCGGCACAGCGGCTCGCCGAGCAGGCCGCCGGACATCTGGCCGCGCTGGGGATGCCCGAAACTGAGCTGGAGATCCGCGTCACACCGCGGGGCCCCGAAGGCCGCGGCCCCCAGGGCTGGGACGAAGTACGAATGTACATCCGCACCAACCCGGGGCAGCCCCCGGGCCCGCTGGAGACAGTGGCCTCGGGGGGCGAGCTCTCGCGCATCAGTCTGGCGGTGCGGCTGGCGGCCGTGGACGCCTTGCCTCTGCCCACGCTGGTGTTCGACGAGGTGGACACTGGTATCGG
Organism: Gammaproteobacteria bacterium; assembly: GCA_027030565.1. Lineage (GTDB taxonomy): Bacteria > Pseudomonadota > Gammaproteobacteria > JAJDOJ01 > JAJDOJ01 > JALVEU01. The sequence goes on from JALVEU010000140.1 coordinate 24,065, forward strand.
GGGCGCGGTGGCCGAGGCGGTGGGCCAGCGCCTGAAACAGCTCGCCGGCTCGCGTCAGGTCCTGTGCGTCACGCACCTGCCGCAGGTGGCCGCGCAGGGTGACCACCACTTCCGCGTCCGCAAGGAAAAGGCCGAGCAGGGCGTGGCCACCCGTGTGGAGCATCTGGACCCCGATGGGCGGGTCCAGGAGATCGCCCGCATGCTTGGAGGCCGTCGGGTCACGCAGCGCGCCCTGGAGCATGCACGCGAGATGCTCGGCCGCTGAGATGCAGGCTCACCCGCCGGCCCAGGGCGTCCACCCCCGGAGGGAGGGCCTCAACTCTCGCTTGCCGATTCGTCGTCGATGAACTCGCCGTACAGGATCAGGGAGTGATCGCGGATCCGGAAGCCGTGCGCCTTGGCGATCTCCTGCTGGCGCTTTTCGATGATCTCGTCGTAGAACTCGACGACACGGCCGGTGCGGCTGCAGACCATGTGGTCGTGGTGGGTTCCCCGGTCGAGTTCAAACACCGCTTGCCCACCCTCGAAGTGCAGCCGATTGACCAGGCCGGCAGCCTCGAACTGGGTGAGCACCCGGTAGATGGTGGCCAGACCGATCTGTTCACCCTCCTCGAGCAGCTTCCGGTAGATGTCCTCGGCGGTCAGGTGGTGCTCCGGGGCTCGCTCCAGGATCTCGAGGATCTTCATCCTCGGATGTGTCACCTTCAAGCCCGCCTTCTTCAGGTCTTGTGTCTCCATGAGACGGCTCCCGATCCTCAGACTCTGCCGGCCGATACGCAGGCCACCGATACGGATAGAATGGCGTCGGCATCGCCCCGGGGCTGATACGCGCAGCCCCGCCCGGCGAAACCGCCACCGCTCACATGACTTCCGCATGCGATTATGAGAAAGATTCTCAATTTTTTCATCCCCGTATGGGTGGGGGTCACCTGCGCTGGCTGCAGCTGGTCCTGGGACTATGCGCGGGATCTGTTCAGCATCCACCGCATCGACGTCCAGCAGGGCAACGCGCTGGAGGAGGACGAGATCGCCCTGCTGCGCGAGGGCATGACCCCGGAGCAGGTCCGTTTCCTCCTGGGCACGCCGCTGGTGACCGATCCGTTTCGTCCCCAACGCTGGGACTATGTGTACTACTTCCGTCCCGGGAGCCGCAAGCCGGTCCTGCGCCGGGTCACGGTGTTCTTCGAAGGTGGCGAGGTGGTGCGGATCGAAAAGCAGGGACTGGACGAAATGCACCCTGCACAGGGCGCGTCGCCCGAAGGCTGAACTCAGCGCCCTCCGGCGCCTTTCTTCATGGGCTTGCCGGCGGCGGCACGTTTGCGGCGGATCTCCTTGGGGTCGGCGATGAGCGGCCGATAGATCTCCACCCGATCATGGGCACGCAACGCGCGGTTCAAAGGCACCACCTTGCCGAAGATTCCCACCTTGTTGGTGCGTCCCAGGTCGATTTCGGGAAACTCACCGAGGATGCCCGAGGCGCGAATCGCCTGCTCGACGGTGGTCCCCTCGGGTACGTCCAGCTCCACGATCAGCTGGCGCTCGGGCTTCGCGTAGGCGACCTCCACCGGGATCATTCGAGGCGGCGGCCGCCGGGTCGGAGAATGCTCAGGACTTTCCATACACCTCACGGGCCCGCTTGACGAAGGCGTCCACCAGGGAATTGGTGATCTGTGTGAACAGGGGCCCCAGGGTCATGCGCAGCACCGGATTGGCGATCTCGAAGTCCAGATCCAACGAGACCCGGCTGGCGCCCTCGCCCAGCGACTCGAAACGCCAGAAACCCTGAAGATGCTTGAAAGGGCCGTCGACCAGTCGCATCTCGATCATCTTTCCGGGCTGGAGACGGTTCAGGGTGGTGAAACTGGTGCGAATGGCGCCTTTCTCGAAATGGAGGCGGGCCTTCAGCTCGTCCTCTCCTTCATGGAGCACCTCGGCCCGCGTACACCAAGGCACGAACTCGGGGTAGCGCCGCACATCGTTGACCAGGCGGAACATGGCCGAGGCCTCATAAGGCACCAGGGCACTGCGCCGGACGACCGTCATATCACCTCGATCACGTTGAGGAACACCAGACCCACCCCGACGGGCGTGATATAGCGCACCAGGAAACGCCACAGCCGATAGCCGAGGGAGTCGTCCATCTTGAGTTCCTCCTTGACCGAGCGTTCCTTCATCAGCCAGCCGGCGAAGATGGCGATGAGCAGTCCGCCGATGGGCAGCATGATGTTGGAGGTGAGGTAGTCGAGCAGATCGAAGAACGTGCGTCCGAACAGCCGGTAGTCCGACCACAGGTTGAACGAGAACACGGTGCCCAGCCCCACGAACCAGGTGAGCATGCCGCAGACCACGGCCGCATAGACCCGAGTGTGACCCCGGTTCTCCACCAGCCAAGCCACTGCAGGCTCCACCAGCGAGATCGCCGAGGTCCACGCGGCGAACACCAACAGAATGAAGAACAAGGTGCCGAAGAACGCCCCACCCGGCATCTGCCCGAAGGCGATGGGCAGGGTCTGGAAGATCAGGCCCGGGCCCGCGTTGGGCTGCAGGCCGTATTCGAACACGACGGGAAAGATGGCCAGCCCGGCGATCAGGGCCACCAGGGTGTCGGCGCTGGCCACGGCGATGCTCGTGCGCGCGATGGAGGCGTCGTGGGGCAGATACGAGCCGTAGATCATGATCGCCCCCATGCCCAGACTGAGACTGAAGAAGGCCTGCCCCATGGCCATGAGGATCACCTCGGGCGTCACCTTGCCGAAATCCGGGGCGAAGAGGAACTGCAGACCATGGACGAACTGGCCCTCCGCCATGGCATAGCCGACCAGCAGCAGCAACAGGACGAACAGGCCCGGCATGAGAAACCGCACCGCCGTCTCCAGGCCTGCCGCCACCCCGCGCGCCACCACCACCATGGTCATGATCAGGAACAGCGTATGCCAGGCGATGAGCTTTTCCGGATCGGAGATCAGATTGGAGAACACCTGTGCGGTGAAATCCGCCGTCGCCCCGTCGAACAGACCCGCGGCGGTGCGAAACACGTAGGCCAGCGCCCAGCCGGCGATCACGCTGTAGAACGACAGGATCAGGAACCCGGCCAGTACGCCCATCCAGCCGAGCAGACCCCAGCGCGGCGAGCGACCCTCCTCGGCGGCCAGGGTGCGCATGGTGTTGATGGGGCTCTGCCGGCCACGCCGACCCAGCATGACCTCCGCCATCATGATGGGTACGCCGATGATCGCCACGCAGGCCACGTAGATGAGCACGAACGCACCGCCGCCGTTCTGGCCGGCCACATAGGGAAACTTCCAGATGTTTCCGAGTCCGACCGCCGATCCCGTGGCAGCGAGCACGAAGGCCAGCTTGCTGGACCACTCACCGTGGATCGATGTGCGCACACCGGCCATCTCCGTCCCCCTGTCAGGCCCTGCACGAGGCCGCGGTATTCTGTGGGATTCGCCGCCACCCGGCAACCTGGCCCGAGAGCCCTGCGTATAATGCCCCGCCATGGGAAAGGCGAAGAAAAAGAAAAAGTCCGACGGCGGCGCCCTCATCGCCGTCAACAAGAAGGCCCGCCACGACTACTTCATCGAAGAGACCCTCGAGGCAGGTCTGGCCCTGCAGGGCTGGGAGGTCAAGAGCCTGCGCGAGAAGCGGGTGCAGCTCAAAGAGGCCTACGTACTGATCAAGGACGGCGAGGCCTGGCTGTTCGGCGCCCACATCTCGCCCCTGCCCACCGTCTCGACCCACTACGTGGCCGATCCCCTGCGCACGCGCAAGCTCCTCCTTCACCGGCGCGAGATCGACCGCTTGACCGGCGCCGTGGAGCGGCGGGGCTACACCCTCGTGCCGCTGTCCCTGTACTGGAAACACGGTCGGGTCAAACTGGAGATCGGGTTGGCCAAGGGCAAGAAGCTCCACGACAAACGTGCGGCACAGAAGGAGCGGGACTGGCGGCGCGAGCAACAGCGGATCCTGAAGCACGGCTGAGGCCGGTCTCCACATGCCCGCTCCGGCCCGGTGCCGGCCCGTCACGGGTGGACCGGTCCCACACCACGGTCCACCCGCCATCTAGGCTGGGCGGGAAACTCAGCCCGGGTTGCGGCGACGGCGTGCCGCCCAGCCGGCCGCCGCCAGACCGAGCAGCGTCCATGGGCCCAGCGCGCCACCACCACTGGCGCCCTCCACCCGCACCGCCACGGTATCCGTCGCGCTGGCGCCGCTGTCGTCGCTCACCGTCAGCTCGAAGACCAGGGTGCCATTCTCGTTGGGCGCCTGGAAGCTGGGCGTGGCCGTATCCGCGCCATGCAGCACCACGGCCGGACCGGAGACCTGGGTCCAGCGATAGCTGAGCGGATCCCCCTCCGGATCCGTACTGGCACTCCCGTCCAGTCGGACCGTCGTCTTGGCCTGCACCGTCTGGTCTGCACCGGCATCGGCACGGGGCTTGAGGTTGATCTCCAGGGTCACGGTATCGGTCTCGGACGCGCCGAAGCGGTCCACCACCGTGAGCTGGAACGCCAGGATGCCGTCCTCGCCGGGGACCGTGAAGCTGGGCGTCTTGCTGTCCGGATCACTCAACTGGACGGCCGGGCCGAGGGTCTGCACCCAGGTATAGGTGGCGCCGTCGCCCTGGCTGCGGCTGCCATCCAGGGTCACCCGCTCGCCCTCGGTGACCTTGCCGCCGGGACCCGCGTCGGCGATCAGCGCCGTCTTGCAGATGTAGAGCCGCACGTCGTCCAGATACCAGCCCCGCGCCCCCACGTTGGGGTCCGTGGAGATCCGCCACCGGAACCGCACGTGCTGGCCCGCCAGCGGCCCCAGATCCAGGCGCGTCGACACGTAGCCATGGCTCAGGCGCGTGAACGCCGCGTGGCCAGGGTTGGGATTGCCCTGGTTGGGATCCAGCGCCCCGTTGTAGCCCTGGCCGGAGTCGATGAGGTGACCCGCGTCGAACCAGGTCTTCCCGTTGTCGGTGCTGTACTCGAGAAACCCGCCGTCGAAGGTGCGCGTACCCGACTGCCCGAACTCGAACTCGAAGGCATGACGGAAGTGCAGATAGGCCTTGGCGGGGACGCCCACCGCCGGCACCATCTCCGCCACCGAATCGGTGGTCTCAGGCAGATCGGGCGCACTGAGCATGGACCGGCCGGAGGTGGCGTAACCCTGCGCGTAGGCCCAGGCCACCGGCCCGCTGAACGTCTTGAAGGCCCAGTATCCGCGACTCGGATCCTCCATGTCGTCGAAGAACAGGTGGTGCGGCACCAACCCGGCCGGACACAGGGCCGCCTCGGGATTGAATCCCGGCTGCGGCTGCTCGTTCATCTCCACCGCTTCGGTGGCAGCGCGGACCTGGTCACAGTCGTCGGCGGTGATGCCCCGGGTCCCCACCAGATTGAGGCAGGCCTGATGCAGATCGTAATACAAGTCCAGATAGTCGCTGCCCGAGGTGAGCAGATTGGTCAGGGCCTCGTAATAGATGGCGGCCACCTTGTCGATGCCGAGTCCGCGGACAGTGACACCGTTGAAGGTGTCGCCATCGGTCATCAGGTAGGCGGCCTTGTTGTTGATGCCACTGTTGATGTGCACCCCGCCGTTGTCGGTGGCGGCCCGGTGGTAGAGGGGGCTGCTCATACGGTCCGGCTGCACGGTCCCGAAGGGCCCCAGGCGTTGATCGCTGGCGGGGTTGCGCATGTCGCGCACGGCACCGGAGAAGGCGATGGCATCCTCGCCGAGCAGCCAGCGAACCTCGGGAGAGTCGTCTCCAGCCCCGTCGGTCAGGTCGATGAACTCACCGAAGATGTCCGACAGCGACTCGTTGATGGCCCCAGACTGGAAGTAGTAGAAGAGGTTGGCCTCGAACTGGGTGATGCCGTGCACCATCTCGTGGCCAGCGATGTCGTCGGTGACCGCGCCGTCGCAGTACGTCATTTCGTCACCGTCCCAGAAGGCGTTGGGGCAAGACACCCCATCGTTCCAATGCACGGTGGAGATCAAGGGCGAGCCCAGGTCGTCGATTCCATCGCGACCGAATCGCTGGAAAAAGAAATCATAGGTATGGCCCGCGAAGCGGTGGGCGTCGTCGCCCTCTGGGTCGAGCCCCCCCGTGCAGTCCGGCTGCGCCTCGGTGCACAGGAGGGTCTTGCGCTGGACCGCGGTCCCGTCCGCCGAGTAGGTCAGCCGGTCCCGGGCGGCGTGGATCTGATTGAAATGCAGCGCGACCGAACCGTCGTGGGCATCGATCAGGACCAATTCACGTACGGGGAGGCCAGTGGCCTTCACTTCCAATTTCCAGACCAGGCGCGCAGGTCCATCGCCGGGTTGCAGCAGGCGGGGGACGTAGACGAACAGCTGCGCCTCACCGGCCTGGAGTGCCGAAGGGTCCAGCCCATGCCATTTGGCCACTGCGGACAGGGCGGTGGCCCGGGCCTGCGCTGCGTCGACCAGGGGCTGCGTGTCCACCGCTGGGCTTGCCCCCTCCCCGTTGATGGCCAGCACCGCCCCATCGGGCGACAGGTGCACCCGAAGCTCGCCGCCCAGCACTGGGACACCGCCCACCTCCTGGCGGTAGCCCACCACGGCGCGCCCCCCATCCAGCACCCGTTTCCATACGGGCCGCAGCTGCGCGGCGGGGTCCCGCACCCCGAACAGCGGCGCATACTGCTGGAGTGCGGCCGAGGCACGTGCCTTCACGGAGGCCCGGGCATTGAGGGGTGCGTCCACAGGCAGGGCGCCACCCGGCGGGGCACCCACGAACCGCACCTGCTGGGTGGCCGTGTCGGTGCCTACCCGCACCCCCTGCTTCTCCAGAGCGGTGACCGAAAGCGAGGCTTCGGCCCCGGTCGAGGTCCAGAGTGTCACCCCCAATGCCGCGCCCACACACCAGCGCAATCGTTCCCCGGTCGTCCACATGATTTGTTGTCCTCGCTGCCTTTCCAGCCCTTCCGACTTCTTTCTGTCTGCGACCCCGCGCACCGCGCGGTCTGCAAGCAATGGTCCTGCGGCAAGTGCTCGCAAGCCTGTGACCGCAGGCCGCAGTACACCCTCGCCCGCACAGCCGGGCCGGCCTCGGGTCGCGGCCCCGGCGGCGGAGCGCCGGTCACATTCACTCTTCGGGCACTTGCCCCAGGCAGTCCTTGCGCGAACCGGCCGACTCGAGAAGCGCGAAATAGCCGGCCAGCTTCCTGATGAGCGCCTGACGGGGATCCGATTCCGGAAGCGGCCCCACCCAGGCGGTCCGGTGCACGCCGCGCGCATCGATCAACGTGAGATCGTAGTCCAGGCAGTCACGACACGCTGTGGACAAGGCGGCAGACGGTGCCGTTTTCCGGTCGAACTCCACCCTCGCGGCCATCGCCGCCAGCGCGTCCAGCTCCTGCCGCGTGGCCGCGCCACGGGCGCAACGTCCCCGACGGCGGTCCGCGACCCACACCACACCATCGCCCCGCACGCGGAGCACTCGCACGAGTCCCGTCAGGCCACCGGAGACCTGGAGGCGCAGCTCCTCGAAGTCCGCACGTGTTCCTCCGGAGTCGGGGTGGGTGACGGCACAACCGAGCAGGAACAGGGAGAGCAGGGCCATGGCCGCCGTGCGGGCGCCGAGCCTACTATGTGGAGCCATGGCCGGCGCCCTGCGATGGGTTCTGGGTGGGCGAGTGCATCGTCTGCAGTCGATACAGGATGAGTCGCACGGCCTCACGCTCCATGTCCTCGCGTCGGGCCGCCGCTTCGGCGTCGACGGCCAACACCTGGTTGGGGTCGAACAACAAGGTGCGGGTCAGGTGAAGCTGCGCCGGCCGGAGCAGGGTCCGTCCCCGGCGATCCACCACATCGTAGCGCACGTCCATGAACAGTGCATATTCTTGCGCCTTGCCGCTGGGGGCCACGGAAACCACACGCAGGCCGGAACGGTTGTGCAGGATGCGCAGGACCGCATCGGCCGGCTCCCCGGGTCCCGCCACCCGCACCCCATGGGCCTGGAGCCGCCGGCGCAGCTCGGCGCCGAGCACGGTGAAACCCGGCGCTCCCCGGATCTCGATCCGCTCGAGTCCCTGGGGCACGGCGATCTGCCCCCGCGGGTGGAAGCCGCAACCCGCGCCGACCAGCAGGCAGACCACGATCCCCCAGCCCCAAGGGTGTACCCGCCCGCCGCTCATGCCACCACGAAGTTGACCAGCCGGCCGGGCACCACGACGACCTTGCGCACGGTCCTGCCCTCCAGATGGCGGGCCACGTTGGGCTGCGCCCGGGCCAGGGTCTCGAGGGTCCCGCGGTCCGCATCGGCCGGCACCACGATGCGCGCGCGCAACTTACCGTTGACCTGCACCCCGATCTCCACCGTGGCCGAGACCAGCGCGGCCTCGTCCACCTGCGGCCAACCCGCCTCGAGCACATCCTCACCCAGACCGAGTGCACGCCACAAGGCGTGGGTGATGTGCGGTGCGATGGGGGCCAGCAGGCGCAGCACGATGGACAGTCCTTCGCGCAGCACGGCATCGGCATCACGGCCGGACCCGAGCCGCGTCAAGACGTTTACCATGGTCATGGCCGCCGAGACTACCGTGTTGAACTGCTGGCGTTCGTAGTCGTAGAGTGCCTTCTTCAAGGCCGCGTGGATTTCGCGCCGGGCGTCACGCAGCGTCTCGTCCAGCCCGGCGGGATCCACTTGTGCGGCCTCCCGCACCGATGCTGCACGCTCCTGCGCCAGATTCCACAGACGGCGCAGGAAGCGGTGCGCCCCTTCGACCCCCTCGTCCGACCACTCCAAGGTCTGATCCGGGGGTGCGGCGAACATGACGAACAGGCGCACGGTATCGGCCCCGAACCGGTCGATGAGCGCCTGCGGGTCCACGCCGTTGTTCTTGGACTTGGACATCTTCTCGAGGCCACCGGGGGTGACCGGTTGCCCGTCGTGCCGCCACACCGCGCGCAGCACCCGGCCCTTCTCGTCGCGTTCCACCTCCACCTCGGCCGGATTGAACCACTCGATGCGCCCGTCCTCGTGCCTGCGATAATAGGTCTCGGCGACCACCATGCCCTGGGTGAGCAGCCGCGTGAACGGCTCGTCACAGTGCACGAGTCCCTCGTCACGCATCACCTTGTGGAAGAACCGGGCGTAGAGCAGATGCAGGATGGCATGCTCGATGCCCCCCACGTACTGATCCACCGGCATCCAGTAGTCGACCCGTTCGTCCACCATGGCGGTGGCACAGTCGTGGGAGCAATACCGCGCGAAATACCAAGAGGACTCCACGAAGGTGTCGAAGGTGTCGGTCTCCCGCCGCCGGCCGTCGCCCAGGTCGTAGAACTCGGGCATCCGTGCCAGGGGCGAGCCGGTGCCGTCCACCACCACGTCCTCGGGCAACACCACGGGGAGCTCGGGGGCAGGCTCGGGGGTACCGTCAGGAGCGTAGACCACGGGGATGGGACAGCCCCAGTAGCG
>JALVEU010000141.1 GCA_027030565.1 Gammaproteobacteria bacterium
TGGCTATGTGCACAAACCCTATCCACGCATCTATGCCCTGCTGGCCCGACACGCCGGCTTCGACTCCATGCTCCTGGTGCGAGGTGTGGAGGGTGGCGTGATCCCGTCGCTGAAGCAGACATCCGTGGCCTGGGTTTACCGCGAGCTCGGCGAAGAGGCGCCCTGGGAGGTGGAGCCCGGCCCGCTGGGCATCGAGTCCGAGACCCGAGCGGTACCCCTGCCCGCGGCATTCCAGACGACGACCCCACCAGAGGCCATCGGCCCTGGATTCGACGTGGATCGGGCCGCCGCCGCTGCCGCCGAGCAGGGGCTCGCCGCACTGGACGGGGCGGGTGGCCCCGCGCGCGACGCCCTGGTCTATGCCGGCGCGCTCATCCTGACCCACCTGGGCCGGTACCCGAGGCTGCTCGAAGCGGCACAGGCCGTGCGCACGGTGCTGGCCTCCGGAGCGGCGAAAGACCGGTTCGAGGCGGCCCGTACCCCTTGACACGTTTCGCTGGACATCTGCAGCGATTCATCCTGTAAAGACCAAGGAGACGATCATGGCACATCCTGGAGAAGAGTACCGCGAAGCCACGACCAAGATGGAAGAAATGGGCGTGGATCCGGAATACATCATCGGCTGGCAGGCCGGCTATCTCGGCCATCCCCCGCGCGAGGAGCAGCGCATCACCGACGCCTGGCAGGCCGGCTACGACGACGGCAAGGCACACAACACAGCCAACTTTTCCAACTGGGTGAAGAGCGAGGCATAACTCGTTCTTTCCATTAACGCTTAACCTCCAATTTCATCGCATCTCCTCGGTAGCCGCCCAGCCAAGGCAGGGCGGCTACCGAGGTATGGAGCGGATCCCCAAGCCGCTTCCTCCCGCTGCATTTCCCTGATCCGAGCCGCTCAGCCCCAGGCGCTGCTGCTTGGCAAGGCGTTCAGCGGCTGTTCAGCCCACCGACCCCATGCTGTCCCTCACGAGAACCCACTCACGGAGGGATGCGCCATGACACGTCCGATTTCGAGCTGGATCCTGCTCGGGCTCCTGACCCTGACGACGCTGCCCGTCCAGGCCCACCGGTTGGACACGGATGACGTAGAGGTCCGAGTAGTCGCCGAGCAGCGCGGGGTGCTGCGTCAATATCCGGTCGTCACACGCCCACATCTGAAACGGGCCTACGTCGTCGCGCGACGTGGGGAACGCTATCGGATCCGAGTGATCAACCACAGCGCGCAACGCGTCGGGCTGGTCATCGCGGTGGACGGCCGCAACATTCTCAACGGTCGCCGCTCGGATCTCGCGGCCGATGAGGCCATGTACGTCCTCGGGCCCTATGAGCGGGCCGAATACGCAGGCTGGCGCACAAGCCCCGACCGGGTGGCGCGCTTCTACTTCACCGACGCGGCCGATTCTTATGCCGACGCCTGGGGGGATCACAGCGCCATGGGCGTGATCGCCGTGGCAGTGTTCCGCGAACGACGGGCGGACCCACCCGCCCTCCGGCCACAGAAGCGCCGCCCTGCTACAACCCGCAGTTTCCGTGCCGAGGCGGCCGGCACGGGCTTCGGCGAAGAGACCCACTCGCCCAGCCGACGCGTTCGTTTCGAGCCCCGGCACCAGCCCGACCTGCGTATCTTCATCAAGTATGAATGGCGCAGCACCCTGTGCCGCCGTGGAATCGTCGAGTGCCGGCGCCATCACCGGCCGCAGTGGCGACATCACAACCGCTTCTGGCCCGAGGACGAGTTTGCACCCTACCCTTGGGAGTTGGACTGAGCGGACGCCTCATCGCCGTCCGCTCACCAGCATGTGACGGTCGCTCACCACCTCCACCTGCAGATGGCCGAGGCCGGAGCGCCGCAACTGTTGCCGGACCTCCCCAGGGCGATAGGCGGCGCACAGGGAGTGGAGAAAGTCCCGGCGCAGGACCTCGGGCTCCTCGCCGGCATAGGTCTGCACGATCGCGCGGGCCCGATCCATGTCTGGCGGTCGCATCAGGTCCATCACAGCCACCGCGGTCCCGCGAGGCAACTTCGCGAGGACCTCCCAGAGCGCGGCGGGCTCGCGCAGATGATGCAGGAGACTGTTGCTGATGCAGACGTCGATGGATGTGCCCGCCAGGACCTCGGGCATGGGTTCGCGTCCCAGGTGCCAGCGCACGCAGTGGACGCGCGACTCCAGGCCTGCGGCCCGTATGGCCTCATGTGCCAGCCGCAACATCGCCTCGGCCCCGTCCACGGCGAACACCTGCGCCTGCGGCCAGCGCTGGGCAAGCCTGAGCGGGATGTCGGCCGGTCCACAGCCGAGGTCCAGCACACCCCGTGGTGTATACCCCGGAAAGCGCCCCTCGAGCAGCTGCACGAACAGCGTGTTGGGCTCGTCGAAGTCGGCCCGGGCGTAGGCCAGGGCCTGCACTGGCTCATCCATGAGCTCGGGCTCGGGTACACGCTCCACCCTCAGCCCTCGCCCCAGACCCCGCTGGCCGGAATCTCCGGCGCATCGGCGACGCGACCGGCGAGGAGGTTCTCCAGGGCGCGCTTGAGCTGGGCATAGGCCTGAGGTGCCTCGCGGTCGATGACGTAGTCCGGAATCCACTTGCGATCGCGCTCGCCCATGAGGTCCCGCACGTACTCGCCCAGGCGCCTGCGCATTCCAAAGCCCGGACCCTCCTGCTCGTCGAACGGATACTCGGCGTACTCCTCCAGCCGCCGGTTCATCCGGTCGATGAGCGTCGCCCGGTAGTTTCCCGGCCCCAGCACATCGCGTTTGTTGTCCTCGATGATGCGTATCACGTCCAACGCCAGGGCCGTGACGAAGCGCCCGCGGTCCTCCTCGCTGTAGCGGCCGTACATGAGGCGGTCGGCCATGTGGACCAGGAAAGCCGCAAACTCGGTGATGACCTCCAGACGCTGCGCATTGGTGGTGGTCTCGAAGTTCTCGTTTTCCAGATTGAGGAGGGCCTCGGAAGCCACTTTCCACAGGTTCACGCTCATGGCGCTCGCCACGTCCTTGATGCTGCGGGCACGTTCCTTGTCGGTCCATCGGGTACGCAATCGGGCCATGGTGGCGGTCTCCAGAAGCGGATCGGTTCACACGCGGTCCAGTATACGGGAGGCGCGCGGCCTCGAACCCCCCGCAGGCGTGTGGGCTTTTGCTCGGCGCCGGTGAAGTGCCAAACTTGCAGCGTTCACAGGCAGACGACTGCAGCCCATGGAAGTCGACATCGAACGTTTGCGCCAGACGGTCCAGCACAACTGCCACATCAGCGACGCCCGGCACGCCGCCGACTACACGCTGTGCGTGTACCTGCTCAAGATGCGCGAGCTCTATCGATGGGAGAAGGGCTTCCCCTTCGGCAAGCCGATGCCCACCGAGGACGTGGGGGAATGGCTGACCTCCCGCGAGGCCTTGTGGGAGCGCCTCGAGTCTGAACCGTATCGGCCCATTCAAATCGCCGGCCGGCGATTCGAGCCCTTCGAGTCGGACGCCGTCAATACCCACCTCCTCCACCATGGCCTGGTGTACAGCGGCGGGCTGGGCCGCAGG
>JALVEU010000142.1 GCA_027030565.1 Gammaproteobacteria bacterium
TGATTCAGTGCACCAAGGAGAGCCTCCATGCCCACCACCGCCGGATCCAAGCAGCCTGTCCGGAGCAAACGCGCTGGTACGTCGAAGCGTGCAGCCGGCAAACGTCCCAACGCCAAGACCCGCAAGCGCGAGCAGCAGGGCGTTGCGGTGTCGCCGGAGCAGCGGCTGGCGATGATCGCCGAGGCTGCTTATTTCCGGGCCGAGGCGCGCGGTTTCGTGCCAGGTGGGGAGTTGCAGGACTGGCTGGACGCCGAAAAGGAGGTGGACACCCGCCTGCTGGGGATGTAGTGCCGTGGAGCACCGCTACAGCCGGCGCAGAAAGGTGCGGATCCCGGTGCGGATCGAACGCTGCGGTCGGCCAGTGGCCGCGGCGGTCCTGTGCGATGTGAGCGATGCGGGCCTGGGCCTGGAGGTGGAAGGCGGCCTGGGCTTTCGGCCGGCCGATGCCCTGTCGGTACGAGTGCCCTGGGAAGGCCGGGCCGTGGAGATCCGGGGCGTGGTGATCCACAGTGCGCCCGGCCGGCTGGGTCTGCTGGTGAACGGTGACCTCCAGTTCCTCTCTGCGCGGGCCAGCCGCGCGGCCTGATTCACCGGTCCCGCGGGCCGGTGGAGGCAGGGTCCTTGGTGTGCCGCAACCGCGGAGGAGGATCGATATGCATCGCGAAAGCGATTGCCAGGCTTGCCCTTCGGCGCGTGTGTGCCCGTGGGCGGCGCTGGATCAGGCCGACCGGGAGGCATTGGAGCGCATCATGCGCCGCCCCATCGTGCTGCGCAAGGGCAAAGAGCTGTTCCGCGTCGGTCAGCCGCTGCGGGGGCTGCACATCGTGCGCTCCGGTTGCGTGAAGGCGTGGAACGTCACCGAGTCCGGAGAGGAGTACGTCCTGCGCTTCTACATGGCCGGCGATGTGGTGGGGCTGGGCGCCATCGCCGACGGGCGGTATGACTGCAATGCCACCGCACTGGACACTTCCAGCATCTGTGAGCTCCCGTTCCGCGACTTTCAGCGTGCCGCGGAGTTGCGACCGGCACTGAACCACGTCCTGCTGCGCCTCATGAGCCGTGAAATCCTGCAGGAGGAGCGCCTGAGCCTGTTGAAGGGCAACAAGAGCGCTTCGGCGCGGATCGCGGGCTTCCTCTGCCACCTGGCCGACGGCTTCGACCAGCGCGGGTTCTCCTCACAAGAATTCAACCTCGCCATGGGGCGCCGGGAGATCGCCGAGTTTCTCGGCCTGGCGCTGGAGACGGTCTGCCGTACCTTGACCCAATTCGGACAGCAGGGGATGATCGAGGTCGAGGGGCGCCACATCGTGCTGCACGATCGCGACCGTCTCAACGCACTGGCACACGCCTCCGCCGGCGGCGCGGTCGTGCACTGAGCGGCAAGCGAGAGGAGGGGCAGCCGAGCCGTCCATGTCTGGCAGGCTCTGTGCCGGCACCTCCGGCTGGCACTATGCGCACTGGCGGGGGGTGTTCTACCCCGAAGACCTGCCGCCCGCCCGGTGGCTGGCGTACTACGCGCAGCGGTTCCCCTGCGTTGAGATCAACAACGCCTTCTACAGGCTGCCAAGCGAACAGGCCGTGCAGCAGTGGGCGCGGGAGGTTCCGGCCCACTTTCGGTTTGCGGTCAAGGCCAGCCGCTACATCACACACGTCAAACGGCTCAGGGACTGTGCCGAGGCGGTGAGCCGGTTCCTGGCGCGCATGAACGGGCTCGGGGACTACCTCGGGCCCGTGCTGTTCCAACTCCCGGGTCACTGGCGTCCCAACCTGGAGCGCCTGGCCGACTTTCTGGAACTGTTGCCGGAGGATCTCGCTACCGCATTCGAGTTTCGGGACCCGCGCTGGCACACCGCAGAGACCGTCGATCTGCTGGCCGCCTATGGCGCGGCGTTCTGCGTGTATCACGCCGGTGAGGAGCGCAGCCCTTTGTGGATCACGGCGCCGTTCGCCTATGTACGCATGCATGGTCCACTGGGCTGGTATCAGGGCGAGTATGGACGGGATGGGCTGGCATGGCTCACGCGCTGGCTGCAGGAGGTGCGGCCGCGTGTGGAACGCGCTTACGTGTTTTTCAACAACGATGCGGTGGGCTGGGCGATACGCGACGCACTGGCCCTGCGCGCCCTTGCCGATCCGGTGCCCGACGCCGGATAGCCATCGTGCCCGCTCAGCTGGGTAGCGGTGGCAGCCGCTCGGGCAGGTGAGCGCGGATCTCCCCCGGGCTGAGCCGGGTCAGGTTCTTGTCCACTTCCAGGGTCACGAGGCGCGACACCTCCTGTGGCAAGGCCTTGCGCAATTTCCCCAGCACGCTGGGCGGTGCGACGATGATCAGCTGTTCGAGCTCGCCGTTCTCGCGCGCATGGTCCAGGCGTTCGGCCACTTGACGTGTGAACGCCTCGATCTCGTGCTCCTTCGGACTGACCTGCTGACCCATCGCGTGGCGTCCCTGTCCAGCACGGTCGAAAGCGCGCCCGGGTGCGTCGCTGATCAGATCGCGCTCGTGCAGCCGGCTCTCCGGGTGTACGAGGGTCTCCAGCTCGCTCAGGGGGCCCACGGCATTGTCCGCCTTCAGGATGCGTGCTCGGGTGCTGTCGGCGACGACTACCCACGTACTCTTCATGGTGGCGCTACCTCTCGATATCGTCTGTGCAAGTTGAAGATGCTCGGAAAATCGCATGACGCGGGGGCCGGTGGCCGACGACGCGCATGGGCGGGTCACTGGACGTGTTTACGTGGCATCGCCCATTCCGCGGGGTCGCTGGTCTCGTCGGCGGCCGCCTGCAGTTTGCCGGGATCAAGGATCAGCAGGCGGCGCCGCTCCGCGCGGATCAGTCCTTCGTTCTGCATGCGGGTGAGCGCGCGGCTCAGGGTCTCGGGCTTGATGTTCAGGTAGTTGGCGATGTCGGCGCGAGGCATCGGGAGCTGGAATTCACGGGCCGAGAATCCACGTGCACCGAACCAGCGCGAGAGGTCCAGCAGGAAGGCCGCCAGACGCTGGTCCGCCGTACGCATGGTCAGCAGCATGTGGATACGCGCATCGCGCACCAGCCCGAGACTCATTTGACGCATCATCTCGCGGCGCAGGGCCGGCATGGTGTTGCAAAGCTCGTCGATGCCTTCGAACGGGACCATGCAGGCGCTGGTGGTATCCAGCGCCACGGCATTGCGCATGTGGCGCCCGCTGGCGATGGCATCCAGTCCCAGGATGTCGCCAGGCATCAGGAAGCTGAGCACCTGCTCGGAACCGTCTTCACGCTGCAGGTAGGTCTTGACGGCGCCGGAGCGCAGGATGCCGATGGACACGAAGGCCTCGCCCACACGGAACAGCGCTTCGCCCCGCTTGTAGACCTGATGCCACACCTGGAGCTGAGCGCCGGGCGGGAGCGACGGCGTCTCAGCCAGCAGAGCCATGGGGCATCCGTTCCCTCGGTTGCACTGGGTGCAGTCACGTCTGATCCGCAGGTGGGCCACTTCGCCTCCGTTGCCGGTGGATTCTCTCGGCCATTGTATACCGGGCCGGCCGGGTATTTTTAGTGCGCCTGGGCCCCGGCGCGGATGCGCGCCGGTGTGCCATGCGCATGATCCCACACGGGGTCGCCTCGGACCCGGCGCTGCTACCATGTCGGCCGGTGCGGGCTCCCGGCGGGCGCGTGCCGGCGTTGTGACCACCGACAGCGGGGGTGTTCCATGAGCGATCTGTACGAGGAGGCCTTGCGGCGCTTCAGCGAGCTTCTGGAAGAGGCGAAGAAGACCGAACTTCCCGAGCCCACGGCGATGACCTTGGCCACGGCCACACCGGAGGGGCGGCCATCGGTGCGCACGGTGCTGCTCAAGCATCATGACGCCCGAGGGTTCGTCTTCTACACCAATCTGAACAGTCGTAAGGCCCGGCAGCTGCGCGACAATCCGCATGCAGCGTTGTGTTTCTACTGGCAGCCCTTGGCACGCCAGGTGCTGATCGAGGGCACCGCCGAGCTGGTGGACAGCGAGGAGGCAGACCGTTACTGGGCGACCCGTCCCCGCGACAGCCAGATCGGGGCATGGGCCTCGCTACAGTCCGAACCCCTGGAGAGCCGGGCCGTGCTGGAGCGGCGTGTGGAGGAGACGCGCGCGCGCTTCCGCGACCGCAACGTCCCTCGGCCTCCGCAGTGGGGGGGATACCGCGTGGTGCCCAGACGCATCGAGTTCTGGGCCGCCGGCTGGCATCGCCTGCACGAACGGATCTGTTACGAGCAGACCGGCTCTGGTCGATGGCACCGCCGGTTGCTGTATCCCTGAGGCCGGAAGGGAGAGGGTAAGGGGAGAGGGTGAGGTTTGATTCTGATCTATTCCAGAGCCTCTCCGAGAGTTTACTTCCCAGGGACCGCGACGCATAATCAAACCAGTTCCTTCGCTGTCTGGTAAGGGACTTTTACGGAGCACTTGGAGGCTGCGGGTCGGACAGTGGGCGTCCGTCCGGATCACGCTCGGTGATGCGGGGCGCAGGCTTCCGGAAGGCAGCGTTTCGGTGTTTCATCGTGTCTGCGACACGTTATTCCTGACCTTTTTGGGAGGTTCGATATGAAGAAGGTTGCGACCTTTTCCTCTGCGGCAGTCCTAGCGGCTGCGGCCGCACTGGCCATGCAGCCGGCCAGCGCCTGGTGGGGTGACGGTCCCGGCTGGAGCCGTGGCTGGGGCGACGGCTTCGGTGACTTCGACTTCAGCGCTCGTGGCCGTGCTTCCGGTTGGGGCGACTACTATGACTACTACGGTCCGTGGTGGGCCTATCCCCCACCGTACGCCTGGGGTGGTCCCTATGGCTATCCGGGTTACTGGGGTGCCCCCTATGGTGCCCCGTCGGCTCCGGCGGCCCCGGCGCAGAGCCAGAGCACCAAGTGATCCTGTAATCGGGATCCTCTCTGCGGGAGAGCGGCGCCTTCGGGCGCCGCTCTTCGTTTTCGAGCGTGATGGGCGGGCTCGGGCTCAGATGACCCGCGAGAACCGCTGCTGCGAGGCCGCTTCCCTGAGATAGCGGTCGAACACCATGCACACGTTGCGTATGAGCAGTCGCCCCGTGAGGGGCACGACGAGGCGTTCCGCCTCCCACTGCACGAGGCCATCGGCACGCATGGCTTCCAGGTCGGCCAATTCGGCATCGAAGTATTCTTCGAAATCGATTCCGAAGCGTCGCTCCACTTCGCGCGTGTCCAGCTCGAAGTGACAGATGAGCCGCGAGATCACGTGGCGGCGCAAGCGATCGTCGGCGGTGAGCGTGACCCCGCGCCAGACCGGAAGGCGCCCATGGGCGAGGTGCCGATGGTATTCGTCCAGCGTACGGACGTTCTGACTGTAGGTCTCGCCCACCTGGCTGATCGAAGTGATCCCCAGGGCCACCAGGTCGGCGCCGGCGTGTGTGGAGTAGCCCTGGAAATTGCGGTGGAGCCGGCCCTCGCGCTGGGCCACGGCGAGCTCGTCATCGGGCCTGGCGAAGTGGTCCATGCCGATGTACAGGTATCCCGCATCGCTGAGTTGGTCGATGGTACGTCGCAGGATGGCCAGTTTCTCGGCCGGGGAGGGCAGGTCCTCGGCACGGATGCGCCGCTGGGGCTTGAACCGTTCTGGTAGGTGGGCGTAGTTGAACACGGAGAGCCGGTCCGGTGCCGCTTCGATGATGCGCTCCACGGTGCGGGCGAACGACGCCTCGGTCTGGAAGGGCAGCCCGTAGATCAGATCCACGTTCACCGACTTGAAGCCCTGCTCCCTGGCCGCGTCCATGATGGCCCGCGTCTCCGCCTCGCTCTGGATCCGGTTGACGGCCCGCTGGACGCGCGGGTCGAAGTCCTGAACGCCCAGACTCAGGCGGTTGAAGCCCAGCCGGCGCAAGTGTGCGATGGTGGTCGGATCGGCCTCCCTGGGGTCCACCTCGACGGCGTACTCGCCGCCGTCGTCGGTCCGCAGCCGGAAGTGCCGGGCAGTCTGCTCCATGAGCTCGGCCATCTCCGCATGGCTGAGAAAAGTCGGCGTGCCGCCGCCCCAGTGGAGCTGGTCCACCACCCGCTGGGAATCGAACAGGGCGCTCTGCAGCGCCATCTCCCGATACAGGTCGCGGAGGTAGGGTGCGGCACGGGAGCGATCCTTGGTTACCACCTTGTTGCAGGCGCAGTAGAAACAGACGCGGGCACAGAAGGGAATGTGGAAATACAGGGACAGGGGGCGCGCCGGCACGGCCTCGTTGGAGGCCTGGGCGGCGGCGCGATATTCGGGCTCGCCGAAGCCCTCGTGGAACTGGACCGCCGTGGGATACGAGGTGTAACGCGGCCCCGCCTTGTCGTAGCGGCGGATGAGGTCCGGATCGAACTCGATGCCCTGCTGCATGGCTGCATGTCCTCTGGTGATTGGTGACACTGTACCGGACTGCACCCCCGCCAGCGATGATGCGCGTCAAGCACGCCCGCGCCGTTTGATACATGTCAAGCGGCGGAGCGGGTGCGGACGGCATGATGAGCCAGTTGGATGTGGAACACCGGATCGGGCCGGTTGGAGCAGGAGGGAGGATGTTCGGTTCATTCATGGGAATCCTGATGCTGGGGGCGGTGGTGGCGGTCATCGTCGCGTTGCTGGTTGCCATCCATGGCAACATCCGCCGCGCGGAGCTTTGGCGCAATGCCATTCTCGCCCGTATGGGGCGGCTGCGCATGAAGCGGGCCCTCGAGCAGCGGGGGATCGACCCGCATCGGCACGTGCACACCCAGCGGCTGGTCGATCTCGAGGCGCAGTTGGACCGTTGCGAGCGCTGCACCCTGGACGAGGCCTGCGATCAAGCCTTGGCCGAAGGGCGCTTCGCCTGGTTCCACGACTGCCCCAACGATGCCGATATGAAGCGCAGCGGTGCCGGCGTTTGAGGACACCCAGGCCCGCCTCAATGGAGGGGTAATTCGGCGGTGGATGCCTGGCTACGCGAGCGAGATGCGCAAAGCTGCCGCTTGGGGATCCCAGGCGGCCGGGAAGACTCCGAAAAAGTCCCGGGAGATACCGCGGCCAGCCAATGCCTCCGGTGCATGGACCACGCGGTCGCCTCGGGCGTTGCGGATCTTGACCAGCAGCCCGCCGGTCGGGGCATGGACGACGGGGACGATCAGCAGGGTGGACGGGTCACCCAGCAGGACCACGGTCTGCACGCCCTGGAACCAGCGATCATAGACCTCGGCGTCCAGGTACAGGCTGCCGTCCGCGATGCGGACCTGGCAATGGAGCGGCTCAGACCGCGTCGCGTCGCCAGGCATGAATACGCGCCTTGAGTTGATCCACCACCTGGTCCACGGCCCGCTCGACGGCGGGACTCAGGCCGATGCCGAGATCCAGGCGCTCCGCCTCGATCAGGTACACGGCCACCTCGTCCGGGAAGTCGTCCGCGAAGATCTGGCGGCCGGCGAACAGGGCGTGGTCCCAGCGGAAGTCGTGCAGGTTGTACGAGGGCGCAGGCCGCGCCGCCAGTTCCTCGCCCGGCACTTCGAAGACGGCGCCCGGCTCCGAGCCGCTGCGGCAGGCGTCGATCAGGATCAACACCTCGCTGCCGCGCGCCTGGAACATGACCTCCATGCCATTGGTGCCGGCATCGAAGAGCTGCACGCCGGGCGGCGGGGCGCCATCGAAATCGTCCAGCAGCCGCTGCACCACGCGGACGCCGGCGGCGTCGTCGCAGCGGTTGAGGTTGCCGCAGCCGATGATGGTCAGCATGGGTATAGCCTGTGGCCGGCCACCGGCATCTACAAGCGAGTGGCTCAGATTCGCCATAGCCGGCAGGACCACTCCGGCTCCACCGGCAGCATCAGCTCCGGGAGTTCGCAGAACCTGCGGTGCACCACATAATACATGCAGGTCTCGCAGGCCTGTTCGATGTCGTCGGCACCCTGCCAGGGCTCGAGGGTGAAGCCGGCAATCTTCAGCTTGTTCTCGTAGTCGTCGGGTGCGAGCCGCTGCAGCCTGGCGACGACGGCCTGGATGGTTTCGTGGTCGTAGGCGCGCGGCTCGACCTCGGTCTGCAGGCCACCTTCCAGCATCTCACGCAGCCGGGCGCGCAGTTCGTCGTCCGCCGCCTGCTCAGGACTGACCGCGGTGGTTTGCTGATCCTCCATGCCGATCCCTCCCTCAAATCCGCCACAGCCGGCACCACCACTCCGGCTCCACCGGCACCGCCAGCTCCGGCAGATCGCACCACTTGCGGTGCACCAGATAGTACATGCATTCCAGGCAGCGCTGCTGGTCTTCCCCGTAGGGATGATCGACGAAGCCGGAGATCACCAGCTTGCCCTCCAGATCGTCCGGCGGCAGCTCGCGCAACTGGTCCAGGATCTTGCCGAATTCCTTCTCCGTCTCGGGAAAGGGTTCGGTCTGAGTGACCAGGCCGTTGGCCAGCAGGTCGCCGATCCTTTTTCTGAGGATGTCGTCGTCGGACTGACTCACGCAGGACTCCTTCTGCGGACGGAACGCGCCCCCAGGATCGTCCCGGGGGCGGCACGGCCGGATTTGACGCCGTCAAGCGGTGCGGAAGCGGGCCAGCTCCTCTCCGGTCTTCGCATCGTGCGCGTGCACGGTGCACACCAGGCAGGAGTCGTAGGAACGCGCCACATGGCCGACTTCGACCGGATCCTTCGGATCGGCGATCGGCGTGCCGATGAGCGCCTCCTCGATCGGCCCGCGTTCCTCCTCGCCGGTGCGCGGGCCCACGTTCCAGGTGGTCGGTGCAACGATCTGGTAGTTTTTGATCTTGCCGCCTTGCACCTCGATCCAGTGGCACAGGGCGCCGCGGATCGCCTCGGTGGCGCCCCAGCCGCGTCCGTCCTGCTCCTTGGGCTTGATGTAGAAGGGCTCGTTGAGCCGCAGCTCGCGCAGGCAGCGCTCCATCATGCGGTAGATCGCCTTGGCCTCGTGCATACGCGCGAAGTGGCGCAGGAGTACGCTGGCCCCGCCCATCTTTTTATACATGTCGAGCACCAGGCCGTCCTTGTGCTGCCAGTCGGCCATGTGGGAACCGCCATAGACCAGCTCGCGTGCCAGCGGGCCGGCCTCCAAGTGGCCGTATTCCGAGTGCAGCACGGCCGTGGCCCAGGAGTATTTGCCGTTGAAGTCGCCCTTGTTCTGCGCCACGGGGTGGGTGGTGCGGTCGAAGGGATGCGTCGGGCCGCCCGGCTCGTCGTACCAGGCATGGGTGACGTCCTCGCGGGCCATGGCCTGGTCCATGTGCATGTGGGTGTCGGACTCGCCCAGATAGATGCCACTCGGCATCTGCACGGCGTCGTTGCGGCCCTCGATGGTGGGCCGATTGTACTTGTCCTCGTGGGGCAGGTAACCCCAAGAGACATACTTGCCCAGCCCTTTGCCGAACTTGTCCAGGCCGATGTCCATGCCCATGCGCCAGTACATGCCCAGGTCCGAATTGGCGTGCTCGGGCCGTTCGTCCAGCCAGGCCATGAAGTCGTCGTAGGTTTGGATCTCCTCGTAACGCTCCAGCGAGCAGCCCAGCCACACCGGCTCCAGCCAGTTGGTGCGGAAGTATTCTAGGATCGACCAAGCCCGGGTCACGTCCGACAGGGTCGGCGCGCACATGACGCCGCCCGGCACCATGTAGCTCGAGTGTGGCCACTGGCCGCCCAGCATGGCGTAGATCTCCACCGGCTTACCGGATATGGTGACCCCCAGCTCGTAGTTCTTGCCGGTGAACGGTGCCCAGCGCTTGACGGCTTCCTCGTAGTACGGGCTGTTACGGTAGTTCTTGTTGACCATGTCGATCATGAACAGGCCGTAGTGGTGCCGTGGCAGGCTTTGCAGGCTCTCGGCCAACTGGCCCAGGTTGCGGGCGATGATGGCGTTGCGCGGGACTTCGGTCTGCCAGGCGGTGTCCAGCGCCCAGGCCGCGCAGGTGAGATGCGAGGCGCCGCAGATGCCGCAGGCGCGCGGCGTCACCACCAGGCCGGCCTGCGGGTCCTTGTCGCGCAGGATGATCTCGAAGCCGCGGAACAGCTCGGCCTGGGTCCAGGCGTTGACCACCACGCCGTCCTGGACGTCCACGCGCACGTCGAGATCGCCCTCGACGCGGCCGACCGGTGAGATGTCGAGTGTCTGGACTGCTTCAGTCATGGGTTCTTCCTCCGAATCGCTGAATCTGTCGCGTGCCGCCCGCTAGACGACGAAGATGTCCTGTTCCGCCCAGGCCGGGGCCGCCGCCTTGGCCGCGCCCGTGAGCTTGATGTAGCCCTTCTTGTTGACGCCCTCGGGCAGGTCCTTGGGCACGCCCATGACGGTCTGGGTCTTGAACACCGTGCCCGGCGCCAGATCGAAGAACGGGAACTCGGGCTCCGTGCAGCCCAGGCAGGGCATGCCGGAGCGAGTCTTGGATGAGACGCGGTTCCAGAGGATGCGGTTGCAGGGTGAGTGAGTCATGGGCCCGCGGCAGCCGAGGTCATAGAACAGGCAGCCCTTGCGCTGACCGAACTCGGTGGCCGAGACCTTGTAGGCAAAATGCATGTTGCGGGTGCAGCCGGTCTGGGTGAAGCTCTGGAAGAAGGTTTTGGGCCGCTGGAACTCATCGAGGCTCAGGTCGCCGGCGCGCCCCGTGGCCACCGCCACCAGGATCTGGGTCACCCAGTCGGGATGGGCCGGGCAGCCCGGGATGTTGATGACCGGCAGGCCGCTTTTGGCCTTGAAGTCCTTGCCGAGGAACCCGCCGTGGTCGCGCTTGAGGAATTGCAGTCCTTGGGAGTCGGTGGGGTTGGGGGCGGTGGCCGGGATGCCGCCCCAGGTGGCGCAGTCGCCGATGGCCACCACGAAGTCGGCCGCGTCCGACAGTTCACGCACCCACTCCTTCATCGGCCGGCCGGCGAAGCGGTTCCACTCGCCGGTGCCGTTGGGCGCATTCACGACGGTCCCCTCGAAGACGAAGATGTCCAGCTTGATCTTGCCGGACACGCAGTCGCGCAGCAGTTGCTGAAGGTTCTCGCCCAGCTCCATCCCCAGCGAGGGATGCCAGAGGATGTTCATGCCGAAGTCGGTCACCAGGTCGCAGGCGCTCGGCTCCTCTGCATTGAGAAATGACATCGTGTTACCGGAACAGGCTCCGCCCTGGAGCCAGAGTATGTTGGCCATGTCGATCCTCCTCGTGACGCCCCGCCGGGGTCTGGTTTGCAAAAAAGCATCGCGAGACCTCAAGCAAGATCGATGCCACTTCCGGTTCGGGCATCAAAAATGTGCAGAATCAGTCAGATGCGTTGTGCGGCGAAACAATACGAGCGGTGGGGACGCCGCACAGTGCAAAATCACTTTGCAGCGGATTTGCAAACCAACTTTGCGAAAGGCGGGCGATCAGCCGCGGCGATTTCCGCAAACCGGGCATTCGACCTCGCCCACGAAGCCGAACCAGATGCCCCGGCAGCGGCTGCACCAGTGCCCCTTGAGATTGGGCTGCACCATGCCGACCTCGCGCGCCAGGCGCGACAGGCCCAGATCGCGGAAACCTTCCGGGCTTCTGGGTGGTGTGGTGCGGGATTGGGGAAAAGGCACCGGCTTGTCGCGCCGCGGCCGGTTGCTGTCGTCGCTCATGACGGAAATCTCAGCCGGTGCCGCGGTCGGCGCCCGAGCCGTTCAGGCCGTAGCGCTTGATCTTGTTGGCCAGACCCACGCGGGACAGGCCCAGTTCGGCCGCGGCGCGACTCTGGTTCCAGCGGTGGCGCTGCAGGGCGTCGCGCACCAGCTCCGTCTCCACGTATTCGATCTTTTCCTTGAGGGTCTTGCCCTTGAGCTCGAGACAGGTGTTGCAATGGACGCGCAGCGGCGTCAGGTTTGCGAGATGCGGGGACAGATTGGCAACCGTGAGGTACTCGCCGTCGTCGGCGAGCGCCACCATGCGTTTCATCTCGTTCTCCAGTTCGCGCACGTTGCCCGGCCAGTGGTAGGCCTTCAGCCGCTCCAGCACCTCGGGTGCGATACCAAGGATGCGCCGGTTGATCGACTCGCCGTACTTGCGCGCCAGATATTCCGCCAGCACCGGAATGTCGTCGGGCCGTTCGCGCAACGGCGGAATGGTGAGTTGAAAGCCGTTCAGCCTGAAGTATAGATCCTGGCGGAAGCGCCCTTCGGCCACCAGCTCGCTGAGCGGCTTGTTGCTGGCGGCGATGATGCGTACGTCGCAGTGCTGGACCTTGTCGGAACCGAGCGGCTTGACCTCGCCCTCCTGCAGGAAACGCAGCAGGCTGACCTGGAAGGCCGGCGAGATCTCGGAGATCTCGTCGAGAAAGACGGTCCCGCCGTTGGCGGCCGGAAAC
>JALVEU010000143.1 GCA_027030565.1 Gammaproteobacteria bacterium
CAGGCCGGTTGCACTTTGCTCTTTGTTTAACGATAATCCATTATCGTTAAATAAACCGAGTCCGTATTCACCGTTCGTTAAACAAGAGGTTCCCATGGTCGAGCGAGGCAGTACGGGCGAGTACCTGACCAGCGTGGCGGGCGGGGAGACGGTTCATGCTTTCGTGCCCGCGCCCTTGCCGCCGGAGCCCCCGCTGCGCTTCACCCCCGAGCGGCGGCGCCTTCTGGAGCGGGCCACCCTGGCCCTGGGACGGCTGGACAGCATCACCCTGCTGCTGCCCGATCCGGAGATCTTTCTCTATTCCTATGTGCGGCGCGAGGCGGTGCTTTCGTCCCAGATCGAGGGCACCCAGTCCTCGCTGTCGGACCTGTTGCAGTTCGAGTTGAGCGAGGCACCGGGGGTTCCTTTCGATGATGTGGTGGAAGTCTCCAACTATGTTCGGGCGCTGGAACACGGTCTGGCTCGCCTGGCCGACGGCCTGCCTTTGTGCAACCGCTTGCTGCGCGAGATGCACGAGGTGCTGCTTTCCCGGGGACGGGGCAGCGGCAAGCGCCCTGGCGAGTTCCGGCGGAGCCAGAACTGGATCGGCGGCACTCGTCCCGGCAATGCCTTATTCGTGCCACCTCCACCTCAGGTGGTCGAGTCCTGCATGGCCGATCTGGAGCGATTCATCCATGACCCCGAACAGCCCTATCCGACGCTGGTCAAGGCGGCGCTGGCCCATGTGCAGTTCGAGACGATCCATCCCTTCCTGGATGGCAATGGCCGACTGGGAAGGCTGCTGATCTCTTTCATGCTCCATGACGAAGGCATGCTGTCGCGGCCCCTTCTGTACCTGAGCCTCTATTTCAAGACCCATCGCCAGGCCTATTACGAGCACCTGGACCAGGTACGAACGAAAGGCGACTGGGAGGGGTGGATCGATTTCTTCCTGGAGGGCGTCGAACAGACGGCGCTGGATGCTGTGGAAACAGCGCGCAGGCTGGTTGCCCTGATGCGTCAGGACGAACAGCGCATCCATGGGCTGGGGAGGCGGGCCGGAACAGCCCTGCGGGTACACCGGACGCTCTGCCACCGTCCTCTACAATCGATCAAGGAGGTGGCCCATGAGCTTGAACTGTCATACCCGGCTGTATCGAATAGCCTGCGGGCACTGACCGAGCTGGGCATCGTGCACGAAATCACTGGCCGGCAGCGTAACCGCATCTATGCCTATCAGGCCTTCATCGATGTACTGAACGAGGGCGCACAGCCGCTGTGAGCAAAACCACCGAGGACAGCATCGAGCAAATGGCCCTCGCCCAGCTCGCCGAGCTGGGCTGGCATACCGCCTTTGGCCCGGACATCGCCTTCGACGGCCCCAACCCCGAGCGCGACCCCGCGGCGAATTATGGCGATGTGGTGCTCGTGGAACGGCTCCGCAGCGCCCTGACGCGCATCAATGCCGGATTGTCCCAGGCGGCCATCGAGGAAGCCATCCGCAAGGTACTCACCACCGAGAGCCCCGCACTCATCGGGAACAACCGCCGTTTCCACCGGATGCTCACCGACGGGGTGGATGTCTCCTGGATGGCGCCCCAGGGGGAGCGCCACGGCAAGGTCTGGCTGGTGGATATGGAAAATCCCGCAAACAACGACTGGCTGGCGGTCAACCAGTTCACGGTAATCGAGAACAAGCATGAGCGGCGGCCGGACATCGTGCTGTTCGTCAATGGCCTGCCGTTGGCGGTGATCGAGCTGAAGAATCCTGCCAGCGAGAACGCTACCCTGCGCCATGCCTTCAACCAGTTGCAGACCTACAAGGAGCAGATTCCCTCGCTGTTCGTTTACAACGCGCTGCTGGTGATCTCCGACGGCATGCAGGCCCGCTTCGGTACCCTCACTGCCGGCTGGGACCGGTTCATGCCCTGGCGCACCATCGATGGCACCGATCTGTACCGGGAGCCCGGCAACGAGAGGCAGACCGATGGCGAGGTGCAGCCTGGATTGACTATCTTGCTCAAGGGGATGTTCGATCCCGCCCGGTTCCAGGACTATTTCCTGAACTTCATCACCTTTGAGGACGATGGTGGCGATACGGGCAGCATTGCCAAGAAGGCAGCCGGTTACCACCAGTACCATGCAGTCAACAAGGCAGTGGGCTTCACGCTGGAGGCCTGCGGCATCGAGGCCCCGGCTGGCATCCATTACGGCCGCTTCGTGGAAGCGGAACAGGGTGATCCCTTTCGTGTCAGGGAAGAACGCGGGCAGTACCACCGCCAGTTTGGTGACCGGCGTATTGGCGTGGTCTGGCACACCCAGGGATCTGGCAAGAGCCTGTCCATGCTGTTCTACGCCAGCAAGGTGATCCGCCATCCCTTCATGGAGAATCCCACCATCCTCGTCATCACTGACCGCAACGATCTGGACGAACAGCTCTTCGGCACCTTCGCCGCCAACCGGCTGCTGCTGCGCCAGACGCCGGTGCAGGCAGAAAACCGCAAGCAGTTGCGTGAACTGCTGCAAGTGGCTTCGGGCGGGGTGATCTTCACAACCATCCAGAAATTCCTGCCAGACAGGAAGGGCGACGCCTACCCGCTGCTTTCCGAGCGGCGCAACATCGTGGTGATCGCCGATGAGGCCCACCGCAGCCAGTACGACTTCATCGACGGCTTTGCCCGTCACATGCACGACGCCCTGCCCAATGCTTCCTTCATCGGCTTTACCGGCACCCCCATCGAGAAGGACGACCGTAGCACGCCAGCGGTATTCGGCGACTACATCGACCGCTACGACATCCTGCGCGCCGTGGAGGATGGCGCCACGGTGCCCATCTAATACGAGAGCCGGCTGGCCCGGATCGAACTGGACGAGTCGGAAAAGCCCCATCTGGATGCCGAATTCGAGGAGATCACCGAGGCCGAGGAGGAGGAAAGCAGCAAGCAGCGCCTGCGCAGCAAATGGGCCTCGCTGGAGGCGCTGGTCGGCGCGCCGAAACGTATCGACCTGATCGCCAGGGATCTGGTTGAACATTTCGAGCGTCGCCAGGAGGCCATGGTGGGCAAGGCCATGGTGGTCTGCATGAGCCGCCGCATCTGCGTAGAGATGTACGACGCCATCACCCAGCTGCGCCCCCAATGGCACAGCGAGGATGACGACAAGGGCCGGATCAAGGTGGTGATGTCGGGCTCGGCCACCGACCATCTCGACTGGCAAAAGCACATCCGCAAC
>JALVEU010000144.1 GCA_027030565.1 Gammaproteobacteria bacterium
AGAGCTCGATGATGATGTCCTTGCGAAAGTCCTTGAGCGAGACTTCGGCACCGAGCCCGGAGCCGTAGTTCCAGACCTTGTTGGCCCAGCGCTCGAACTCGGGATCGTGGGTGACACCGCGCTCCAGTGTGATGGCCTCGTATTTGGTGGGGCCGGGGGACTTGCGTTCGGTGCTGGGATCGCCCCCTTCGCGGTGGGTGATGGGCTCATTGCTGCGCTTCAAGGCCCCGACCTTGCTCACGCCGGCCACGTAGCGACCGTCCCACTTGACGCGGAATTTGAAGTTCTTGTACGGGTCGAAGCGGTGGGTGTTGACGGAGAACTGTGCCATGGCCTCCTCCTTCAGGTCTGGATCTCACCGGCGATCTGCTGGATCCGGATCACCACGAACTCGGCCGGCTTGAGGGGGGCGAAGCCCACCAGGATGTTCACGATGCCGCGATCGATGTCGGCCTGGGTGGTGGTTTCACCGTCGCATTTGACGAAGTAGGCCTCGCGGGGCGAGCGGCCCTGAAACGCCCCCTGCCGGAACAGGTCCTGCATGAACGCGCCGACGTTGAGCCGGATCTGGGCCCACAGGGGCTCGTCGTTGGGCTCGAACACCACCCACTGGGTCCCGCGGTAGAGGCTCTCCTCGATGAACAGGGCCAGCCTGCGCACGGGGAGGTATTTCCATTCCGAGGCGAGCTGGTCGGCACCGGCCAGGGTACGTGCGCCCCACACAACGCGGCCGGAAACCGGAAAGGTCCGCAGGCAGTTGAGACCCAGCCGATTGAGCCGGCCGTTCTCGGCGTCGGTGAGCTTGTAGGTGAGCGCGCGCACCCCGACCAGAGAGGCCTCCAGCCCCGCGGGGGCCTTCCAGACCCCACGCTGGGCGTCGGTGCGTGCCATGACCCCGGCCACCGCGCCGCAAGGGACGAATTCCTCGGTGCGGTTCTCCTGCAGCGGGTCGGCCATCTCGAGGCGGGGGAAATAGACCGCGGCGTTGGTGGCATTGGCGGTGCCGATGGCGGAGCGGAGTTCCCCGACGCCGCGCTCGGCGGCCGCGACGTCGGTCCAGCCCGCCGGGGGGTCCACCACCAGCACGGCGCGCCGATCCTTGCAGTATCCCGCGGCGGCCGCCCAGGTGTCGGAGCTCACATCCTTGCCTGGCGCGTACGGCGGGATGCAGAGGAGATTGAACAGGTCCGCCTTGTTGAGCGCATAGATGCCCTTGCGGTCGGCCGCCAGGTCGGGGGCTGCGATCTGCTCGTGGCCGACCTCGCCCCCATTGTGTCCGCCGCTGAACGTGGCGCTGTCCTCCGTGGGCCGACTGGCGGGCGTGCTGCTCACTCGTGCCAGCGCGGAGCGTGCCTCCAGCACCTTGGCCACCGAACGCGGCGCATCCACCGCCACGCTGAGATTGAGATGACGTTCCTCGGTTCCATCGGGTGCGGTCAGCATGAGGTTGAAGGCCTCGGTGGAGCCCGGGACGTGTTCGACGGTCGCCTCCATGCCGTTGGCCCACTCCCCTTCGCTGGCGGCTGTCAGCTCCAAGCCGCCGCCCACCATGGCCGTGGCCGCGGCCGCCTCGTCCGTGGCCACCCGCACGATCAGGGCATCCGATCCGCCGTGCGCAAAGTAGTGGGTGACTGCGTAACTCAATGGGCTCGCTCGCCAGAGTCCACCGAAGCGCCGCTCGAACTCGGCATAGCTCTGCACCCGGACGGGCTCGTCCAGGGGGCCTTTCACGGTGCGTCCGACGAATGCGGTGATGGACGTGGCCACGCCCGTGATGGTGCGCACGCCGCTGGGGACTTCCTCGATGTAGACGCCTGGGTAGGTGAGGGGTTGGGGCATGATCCCTCCTGTCATCGGTGCGGGTTTACGGGGTCGCGTCGCGACCCACGAGGATCTCCAGATCCACGGACTCCCCGGTCTGGTTTTTCACATGAATGCTGCGGGGCGGATCACTACCCAGGAGTCCCACGGCGCCCGTGCCCATGAACAGCTGGAGTCCGTCCAACCGGACGGCAGCCGCATCATCGGCGGGCGCTCCGTTGATCCCGTAGAGCAGGTCGGGGGAATAGTTGTTGGCGGTGATCAGGAGCAGGCGGATTTGGGCGGGCGCACCCGGTTGGAGCTCAATCTCATGGTAGGCATCGCCCGGCTCGAGGGTCACCGCGATCTTGTCGTAGGCCTCGATCTCCAAGGTGTCGGACTGGCCGATCTGTGGCCCGCCCTGGACCCGGACATCGACGACCCAAACGAGTCGTTCCGGCATCTCATTGTCCTCTCGTACGGCCGGCGTCCGTGCGGGGTGACGACAGGCCCATCGATGGACCCGCCGTTGGGAGGCTGGGCGACGACCGACGATGACCCGGATGGGGCTGACTCTTCGTCCGGGAGCGGCAGTGAAACTGGACCGCCACTGAACCGAGCTGCTCCCAACAGAATCAGGTGCGGGCCGACGCGTGCCTTGGTGGTGATATGGCTCTTGTTGTTAACCGGAGTTAAGACCACGGATGGCGGGTTGTCAATTCAAGCCTGCGGCCCGTTGGCGAGACGTCTGCTCGGGTTTTGACTCAGATCAACGCGCGAATCCACTCGTGCAATGGACGCCCTGGGTGGGCCGCTTCCGTCTACCATGTCCAGTCGCCTTTCCGCCGGAGATTTTCAATGGACACGCCAGACTGGGGTCGATCCTTCTCCATCGAGTACTGGTGGCAGGAGACCCATCCGGAGCCGCGGCTCAACGGCTCCGGCGTCATCCACTACGACGCCGGTCGCGGCGCATATGCACTGCGCAACCGGTTCTTTGGACAGGACCGGGAATTGGGCTACATCCTGCTGGAGGAGGAGGGGCTGGCCTGGGTGTTCGAGCGCCGCGGGGACCAACGCCTCTGTCACCGTCACGCCACCGACCGGCGGGTGCGGCTGCACGAACACCTGACCGCGGGCCGTGACGAGGGGCCAGCCCTGGTCCTCGGGCGCGAGACGCGCATGATCGCCTACGAGGAGCCGGGCGAGCACGACCGCTGGCTGTGGCTCGTGGACGAGGCGGGTGACCCGCTGCGCTTCTTCACCTGGACCCACCATGGGCGCATCCAGGTGCTGCACGACGTGCATGCCGTGGAACGCGGGAAGGTGTTGGATGACGATCTGTTCCGTCCGCCGGCGGACTTCGGGTGTGCGGAGCCCGCCCCCTCTGCAATCTGAACGGGTCAGCGCTTGCGAAAGCGCAGGAAGTACTGCGTGCGCAGCAGGGGGCGATCCTCGACCAGTTCGAAACCGGCGGCCTCGATCTCGCGGATCACCCGAGGTTTGCCGGCCCGCACGTGCTGCATCACCCAGGGGGTGGCGACGCGCGGGTCCTTGCGGAAGTCGATGACGACCAGCGCCCCGCCGGGTTTGAGGGCCGCACGGATGCCGGCCAGCATGTCGGCCGGGTATTCGAAGTGGTGGTAGGTGTCGGCCACGAAGGCGAGGTCGATGGAGCCCGCAGGGAGCATGGCGCTGTGGTCCGTGTTGCGCACG
>JALVEU010000145.1 GCA_027030565.1 Gammaproteobacteria bacterium
CCGGCCGGCAGCGTGGGTCGGCCCTCCGAGAACCGCTGGACGGCGAGCAGCACCTGAATCTGGGTCGGGCTGGTGATGCTCGTACCGTGGCCTGCAGCCTCCGTCTGGAAGCGGGCCTGCGGGATGGCGCTGTGCAGGGCGTCGCGATCACGGAAGAAGCTCTCCCCATGGTCGGAGAGCAGGACCACCACCGCGTCGTCGAGAAACCCGCAACGGGATAGCCCCTCGTAGATCCGCCCGAACTGTTGGTCTGCCATGTGCACCATGGTCAGGTACAGGTAGTAGTACGGGTTGGAGCGGTCCAGCTTGTCGAGGTGGGCGGGGAGATCGGTACTCCCGCGATTGACGAAGGGGAAGTGGGGCAGTGTGAGGTGGACCGCCAGCAGGGTCGGTCGATGCGGGTCGGCGCAGGCGGTGCGCAACACCGCATCGGCGAACAGCTCGGGCCGGTAGGTCTTGTACTGCCCCCGGTTGAGATAGACGAACGGAAACAGGTACCGGGCCCAGCCGTTGCTGCTGAACAGATTGACCACGGGTTGATCGCTGATGCCCGAGAGCAGGATGTCGGCGACCCCGATCCGGGGACCGATGGCCCGTTCGAAGCCGTAGGACTCGTCGATGTTGTTGAACCGTCGCTCGTCCATGGCGTAGAGGGTGCGATAACCTCGGGCGCGGAGGGTCTCCACCAACGCCAACCGCTTGTCGAACTGTGCCGGGCTGGTCAGATTGAAACGCAGCCCGTTCTCCTTGGGATACTTGCCGGAGAGCACCGAGACCCAGGCGGCATGGGTCCGCCCCATGGGGGTGACGGCCCGGGTGTAGCGACGAAAGCCCTCCAGCACGCGGTCCAGCTCCGGTGTGATGCTGGGCTCGAAGCCGTTGACGCCCAATGTGTCGGGGCGCAGGGCGTCGATTCCGAGAATGAGCACATTGGGGGGCTCCCCTGGCCAGCTGCGATGGGTGAGGTCCGGCGGGCGTGGCCAGAAGAAGCCGCCTGCGAGCACCACCAGCAGCAAGGGGAGCACGACCCCCAGACCCCGCCGGTGCCCGGTGGACCAGGTCTGCCACAGGCCGCCCAACGCAGCCGCCAAGAACAAGGCCGAGGCAGGTGCCAGTACCATGGGAGAGGCCGGCAGCCCATGGCGGAACCAGCCGAACAGCGAGGCGGGATAGAAGCGGCTGTTGAGGCCCAGAAGGATGAGCTCCAGGAAGCAGGTGGTCAGCACGAGCGCAAGGGCGCGTCGTCGCGCACTGCCCATTGCGCGTGCCAGCGGCATGGCGGCGAGCGCCGCCAGCGCCGCTTTCAGCCAGAGGAGGAGCGCCAGGCTCGCCGCAAACCAGGCGATGTCCCGCAGCACCGCGGGCGTGCCGAGGGCCCTGTGCAGGTAGACCTGGAAATCGGGGCTGCCGCGCAGCTCGTGCAGCAGGTCGGTGTTGGCCACGAACCAGCCGTAACCGGCCAGGATCGCCAACTGCAGGAGGAAGGCCAGGCCCAGGGCGGGCCGGGCGGTGATCTCCTGCTCGCCACCTGTGTCACGGTCCCCTTTGCGCATTGGCATCCTCTTGCAACGTCCTGCGCAGATGTCGGAATTCCGCCTCCCAGTATCCCTGCTTGTGCAGCAGGAGGTGGTGCAGGTATCCCATTTCCAGGCGGGGTTTCTGGGCGCGTTGCCAGATCTGGTAACCCCGATCCAGCAGCTCCAGCCCCAGTGCAGGGAAACCGCGGCTGCCGAGCAGCGCCGCCTCGCTGAGGATGGCATCGGGGCGGGGCTCGGCCTCCACCGCCCGCCGGAAGTGCCGGGCTGCGCCCGGACCGTCGCCTTGTACCAGCGCCAGCAATCCACGCAGGTGGTGGATGTCCTGCTGCTCGCCCCCCGTGTCGAAAGCCGGGTTCGCGGCCGCGGCGTCCAGCATCCGGCTCAGGACGCCCGGATCCAGGCCGGAGCAGCCGCCTCCCGCAGCATAGGCCTGGATGGTCTGTTCCATCCAGCCGAACAGCACGCCTTTCGCCACACGGTCGTGTTTCAGTGCATGGACGGCACGGTCGAGCGTCTGCGCATCCACGCCGCCGAGCCCGCAGCGCGCGCTGACCAGCGTGAGGGCGGCCTGGGTGCTGTTCGGGTTGCGCGCCAGCACGGCCTCCAGGCGGCGCGCCGCCCGGGCGTAGTCACCGAGGCGATTGTCGTAGATGGCGGCCTGGGTCTGGGCACGTGGGGAGTCGGGATTCATCAACGCCCAGAGCCGCACCTGCTCCACGGGTTTACCCCAGAGGTCCGCACGCAGCCAAGTGAATATGGCGAGTAGCCCGACCGCGCTGGCCGCCATGAGCATCTTGAGCCGGCGGTCCAGGGTGGGGACGCGCACCAGCCACAGCGACAGCGGCCAGAACAGGAGCAGCGCAGGGGTGTAATTGCGGTGCTCGAAGTAGAGCTCCAGGGGGATGACCGTGGACTCGAGCAGGTGCCCCGCCAGGAAGAAGGCCAAGGCGAACGCCAGCACGGGAGCGCGACGGCGGAGTCGGACGATCCCCGCCACCAGGGCGAGTAGTGCGATCACGGCCGGCAGCGTGGTCCACGGCTGGAGGAGCGAGGTGGACACCGGATATGCATCGTTGAACAGCCCGTGGGTGAAGGGGCGGGGCAGGAAGAGCAGCCGCAGATAGTCCCAGAGGATGCGGCTCTCGGTGAGGAGGCGCTCCTGGATCGTGAACGGCCGGATGTCGGCGGCCACGTGTTGCGCGCTGGGGATGCGGCTCACCAGGTAGCCCAGCAGCAGCGCCGAGGGCAGCCACAGGAACAGCCCGCGCCACATGGCCCAGGCCCGGGTACGCGGCTGCCCCAGGGCAGGGGTCAGGACGATCGTCTCCAAAAGCAGGGTGAGCAGTGGGAGCAGGGCGCCGTTGCCCTTGGACAGCACACCGAACAGCGTACCTCCGCCGACACCCAGGGACATGAGCAGCAATGCCTTGCGGGGCTCGACCCCGAGCCGTTCCCGGCCGCAAACGTACAAGAGCAGGCCCGAGAGCGTCCACGTGGCCACCAGCATGGCCTGGCGCTGGACCACGTAGAGCACCGTGGACACCCATAGGGGATGGAGCACCCACAGGGCCGTAGCGAGTACCGCGGCCCAGAACGCAGGCGTCCTGGCTAGCCCTCGCAACCGATTCAGGCGCCACAGGACCCAGAGCAGCAGCAGGCCATTGATGGCATGCAGGAGCGCATTGGTGTACTTGAACCGTGCCGGGTCTGCAGGCCAGTCGTTGGCATCGATCAGGAAGCTGAGCAGTGCCAGCGGGCGCCCCGTGGGATCGGCGGTGCCCGAGGTGATGTAGCGCCAGAAGGCGTCCCAGTTGTCGATGCGGCCGAAGTTCCCCAGGGCGGGCAGGTTCGCCCAGTCGTCGAACATGAACGGCCCAGACAAGCCGCCCTGATACACCAACACTGCGACGAGCGGGAGTGCCAGCACGGCGAGCGGCACGACCAGCCGCTGGAGGCCGACGCGGATCGGGGCCGTGTGGAGTGTCCGGCCGACCGTGCCCCCCATCGACGCGGATCCGCGCGGGCTAGGCACGCAGGATCCAGCACATGCCGAGGACGGGCCGGAGACCGTCTCCGGAGCACCCCGATCGGTCCGGTTGCGATGGATGCATCACGAGAGCCGGAGTATGCTGCATGTCACCTGCAGGCCGAGGGGAGATACTTGTTGGGGAGGGTGCTGCTCTTGCAGACCCAGGAGATGCTGTTGCGGTTGGCGGTGACCACGGAGAGCTGCAGGGTCTTGCCGTTGAGGTTGGCGTTGACGGCATTGTAGGTGATGGTGACCACGCCGTTGGAGACCGAGACGCTGCTCACGTAGGCGCCCTTGATCTGGCTCGCAGCGGCCAGACGGGCCGCACTGTTGGAGCTGGGCAGCGCCCCGTAATTGGAATAGTACTCGCTGATCTGGGTCTTGGCCGTGGTGGCCAGCGAGAGTCCCTCGGCCACCTGGGTGCGGGTGACGTAGTCCTGATAGGCAGGGATCGCAATGGAAGCGAGGATGCCGATGATCGCCACCACGATCATCAGCTCGATGAGCGTGAATCCTTTGTCCCTGTGCATGGTCTTCTCCTCTTCGGGGCGTCCCTACAGGTCGCTATGGAAGAGCAAGCACGTCCCGTGCCAAACCAGGCCGCACCGCCGAGGTGATGATGGGCAAGAGAAAGCCCGCCACGAGGGCGGGCTCTCCGGGCCAGCGTGGCACCGTGTCTGGGACACGGTGCGCGATGCACAGGCCTTAGCTGCGGCAGGCGCTGGGCAGGTACTTGTTGTCCAGACTGCTGCCCTTGCACACCCACTTGATACTGCCGGTCTCCGTCTTGGGGGAGAGCTGCAGCTTGCCGGAAGCCACCTTGGCGTTCACCTCGTTGCCCAGGTCGGCCTCGATCAGCCCGTTGCTGACGGTGACGGCCGAGACGTACTTGCCCGTGATGCTGCCAGCCGACGCGAGACCGGCCGCAGAGTTGTTGCTGGGCATGGAGCCATAGTTGGTGTAGTACTCGGCCACCGCGGTCTTGGCACCGTCGGCCAGGGACATGGCCTCGGAGACCTGCGAGCGGATGGTGTAGTCCTGATACGCCGGGATGGCGATGGCGGCCAGGATGCCGATGATGGCCACCACGATCATCAACTCGATGAGGGTGAAGCCCTGCTGTGCACGTTTCATAGTCATATCGGTCCTCCAGGATCGAACACATGGGTTGAAGACGACGGAAGCACGATGTCTATTTCGTGTTCCTGCCACGTGAGATTAAGCAACTCACGTGCCAACCCGCTCTGCGGGGTTTCGGGTGACCAACGGCATGTCTTTGGAGACCAACGGAAAAACCGCCATGGAACGATCCTACCTCGTCTCCGCGACGAGGATTTGGGGCCGTGTCAGGATGTGACAAATTCTGTCCGGAGGTGTCGATCTCTGACAGTCACCCCTCGGGCTGGTCCATCACGAGGTCGATGCAAGCCGGGTAAACGAAGGGCGCTCGGCCCCGGTGAGCCGTTTTGTGCCCGCTGCGCTTCGCTTAGCGGGCCTACGGGGTTTGGCAGACCTGGGGGATGTGTCGGATGCAGGCCGGTTAAATGGAGTGCGCCCGGCGTCCGGTGTGCCGTTTTGTGCCCGCTGCGCTTAGCGGGCCTACGGGGACTAGGAGATGATGTTCCTCCGGGGCCCCCGCGTGCCGGGTCGCTTGGGTCACCGGGATCTACGGATGGTCCATTGCCGCGGGGCGCGTGTGGACTTATTCGATCCCCAGCTT
Organism: Gammaproteobacteria bacterium; assembly: GCA_027030565.1. GTDB lineage: Bacteria > Pseudomonadota > Gammaproteobacteria > JAJDOJ01 > JAJDOJ01 > JALVEU01. The sequence goes on from JALVEU010000145.1 coordinate 5,288, forward strand.
CTGCAGGCGGTAGCGCAGCTGGCGCAGGGTGAGCCCCAGCTTCTCGGCTGCACGTGTACGGTTCCAGCGCGTCGCCTCCAGTGCCTCGAGGATCATGGCGCGCTGCTGTTCGGCGAGTTGATGCTCCAGGGGGGCGTGCACCCGCGCCCCCGGTGGCTCCTGCGGGGCGGACGCCGGCCGGGTGCCGTTGCGGCGTGCCGGGAGCCGGATGTCCTCCGCCTGGATGATATCACCCTCGCAGAGGGTGGCCGCGCGCTCGAGCAGGTTCTCCAGCTCGCGTACATTGCCGGGGAAGCGGTAGGCCTCCAGCTTCTCCAGGGCGCCCGGTGAGAGGCGCTTGGGTGGTTCGCCCCAGGTGGCGGCGAGCCGCTGGAGGATGTGTTCGGCCAGGATGGGCAGGTCGCCGGGCCGCTGGCGCAGCGGTGGTACCTCGAGCTCGATGACGTTGATGCGGAAATACAGGTCGTGCCGGAACCTGCCGGCCTCCACTTCGGCCTGGAGATCCTTGTGGGTGGCCGTGAGGATGCGCACGTCCACGGCCGCCTCCTCGTGGGCCCCCACCGGCTTGACGGCCCGCTCCTGGATGGCGCGCAGGAGCTTGACCTGCATGTGCAGGGGGAGTTCGGCGATCTCGTCGAGAAACAGGGTGCCCCCGTGCGCCGCGCGGAACAGGCCGGGCTTGTCGCTCACGGCCCCGGTGAAGGCCCCTTTGACGTGGCCGAAGAATTCGCTCTCCATCAGCTCGGTGGGGATCGCACCGCAGTTGACGGCCACGAACGGGGCACTGGCCCGGGGTCCCTGGGCGTGGATCTGCCGGGCCACCAGCTCCTTGCCCGTGCCCGACTCGCCGTGAATGTGGACGGGGGCCTGGCTGCGGGCCACCTTGCGAATGGCCTGCTTGAGGCTCTGCATGGGCGGCGAGCTCCCCAGCAGTGGGGGGGCGACCGCCTGACGGGCCTGGGTGTCGGTGGCCGCCGGCGCTTCGGAGGCGCGCAGGGCGCTGCGCACCAGTTCGCGCAGGGTGCCGAGATCGACCGGCTTGGAGACGAAGTCGAAGGCGCCTGCCTTGAGTGCCTGGATGGCGGTCTCCATGCTGCCATAGGCGGTGATGACGGCCACCGGGGTCTGGGGATGGTCGCGCTGGATGTCCCGCACCAGTTCCAGTCCGGTGCCGTCGGGCAGGCGCATGTCTGTGAGGCAGAGCCCATAACGACCGCCTCGGAGTCGCTCGCGCGCCGAGCGCAGGTCGGCGGCGCTGTCGGTCTCCAGTCCCATCCGTCCGAGCGTGATTTCCAGGAGTTCGCGGATGTCGGGCTCGTCGTCGACGATGAGGACGCGTTTCAAGGCTGCAGCGGATCGTCGGTTGGGGAAACTACGGATATTGTAAGACGTGGCAGCGGTTCCGCCATGAGAACAGGTCGGCACAACCTCCGGGTTCGTCGGGCAATTGAACCGACCCGCACCGAGCGATACCCTGCACCGTGCACACCCGGGTTCCGAGGGAGACCTGGGGTTCCACGCTCCCGCGCGGGCGCACCGCTGCGCGGGGACCCCGCAGACTGCACACAGGCTCCGGCAATGACATGACCCTGCCCACGTTTCCCGAGGTCGGTCTCCCCGCCATGAACACGCTCCACCAGCGTGAGGCCGAATGCATCGGACGCGTGCGTGAGCTCGTCGCCGAGGCTCGAGCAGGCCACGAGCGTCACCAGGCCATCGGCGATGCCCTCGTGGTCTGGCTGGCCGAGGTGCGGGAGCACTTCGCGCAGGAGGAGGCGTGGATGCGCGAGGCCGCGTTCGCGCCCTATGCGCTGCACCGGGCCGAGCACGCCCGGGCACTGCGCGAGCTGGATGCTTTGGTGCGTAATTGGCATCGGGCGCCCGATCTGGAGCGGCTGGCGGTGTTCGTGGACTTCGAGTGGCCCATGTGGATGGAGCAGCACATCATCAGCTTCGACGCCACTGCCGCCCAGCATCTGGTACGTCGCGGGGCCGATGACCATGACTAGTGGGGGGCGGGACCTGGTGGCCATGGCCGAGGTCTTCCACCGCGACGAGATGAACGACCACGTGACCTATGCGACGCTCGCCCAGGGGACCCGGGATCCGCACTTGCGCCAGGTGCTCGAGCGGATCGCGGCCATGGAACGGGGCCACGCGCGGTTCTGGGCCGGTGTCATCGAGTCACGCGGTGGCCGGGTGCCGGAACCGCGCATCCGGCATCTGCGTCTGACCTGGCTGCGCCTGTTGCAGCGCCTGGTCAATCCGGTGCTCCTGGTCTCGTTGCTCGAGCTCGGCGAAGCGGGGGCCCAGCAGGCCTATTTCCGCATCTGGAAGGAACGGCGGCTCGAGCCCGGCGAGCTGGAGCAGCTACGGGGCATCATCGAGGACGAGCTGGACCACGAGATCACGTTCCGTCGGGAGGCCGAGGCATTGGGGCTGTCCAACGTCCGGGACTTCATCCTCGGCATGAACGACGGTCTGGTGGAGATCCTGGGTGCCGTGACCGGATTGTCGGCGGCCTATGCGGCCAACCCGCGGGTGGTGGGGATCAGCGGGCTGGTGGTGGGGGTGGCCGGAGCACTGTCCATGGGCATCGGTGCATTCGTCTCGGTGCGTTCCCAGCGTCAGGTGGATGAAGGGTTGCGCGAGCACCTCGACGTGCTCTTCGAGGTGGCGCCGGACAAGGCGGTCTCGGAGCTGGAGGAACGTCTGGCCGGGTCCGGGATGCCCGAACCGGTGGTTCGGGAGGTGGCCGAGAAACTGCGGGACAACCCGCAGGCCCTGCGCCGGCTGCTCGCCACCGGCGGGGACGGGAACGAGCTGCGTTCGGCGTTGTTCACCGGCTTCGCCTATCTGTTCGGCGTGGTCTTTCCCGTGACGCCCTACTTCTTGACCCACAGTACGCGGGAGGCCCTGGCCGGCTCGGTGCTGCTGGCCGGCCTGGCGCTGGCCGCCGTGGGCAGCGGTATCGCGCTGGTCTCGGGCATCCGGTTGCGCACCAAGGTGATGGAGATGCTCGTGGCCGGTTTCTCCGCGGCCGGGCTGGCCTACCTGTTCGGCCGGTTGATGCAGGCGTGGTTCGGGATCGAGCTGTGAGCGGGCACCGTCGGCGCCGGAGATAATCCAGGTCAAGGCATCGTCGCACCGGGTCCGGCAGATTACGTGGCCCCCAATCGTGTCCAGGAGGCTGCAGTGACCCAGAGTTTCGTCGCGCCGGTGGATCCGGCCACCATTCCCGAGCTGCCCATAGGCAGGATGAATGCCACCCACCACGAGGAGGTCGCCTTGGTGAACCGCATCGCCGCCTGCCTGGGTGAGGCGGGTGCCCCCTGTGCGGAGCTGGACGCCCTGCTCTCGGAGTGGGTGGCGCATACCGAGGCCCATTTCGAGCGCGAGAACCGGTGGATGCGTACGTACCGGTTTCCCGCCTATCCCGTCCACGCCGGCGAGCACGCCCGCGTGTTGGAGCGTCTGCGAAGCCTCTGCGCCCAGTGGCGGGAGACGGGCGATCCGACGGCACTGGCCCGCTTCGTCCACGAGGATTGGCCGCAATGGTTCGAGCAGCACCTGGCCACCATGGACGCCGTCACCGCCCAATTCCTGGCCCGCGTGGCCGGTCCGGACCTGGAGTAGGCCGCTCCTGGCCCGCGCGGATCTTGATGAACTTGAAATACACCACGTAGAAGCGACCCAGGGCCAGGGTGAGGCCGCGCCAGCCGGCGGTGAATCCGGCCTGCAGCAGATAGGCCTGTAGGAAGGCCCAGCCAGCACGCAGGACGACCACCGGCAGCGGGAGGCGCTTGTCCGGGTGCGCCCGGGCGTAGAGTTCGGAGTACAGGTCGAGCTTGCGCAGGTACTGAGAGACGTCGGTGACGTTCTGGTGCTCGAAGGCCGGTCGCAGGCGGGTGGTAGGGGTGTTTGGGGCCACGGCCACCCGCTCGTGGACCGGCGCATCGGTGAAGCGGTGATGGCGGCGGTTGAAGACGCGCACGAGCCAATCCCCGCCCAGACCTGCGACGTGCACCGGCCGGCCCAGGAAGTGGTTTTCTCGCAGCAGCTCCGCCACGGCCTCGGGGGGCGCCTGTGCGATCCAGGCCTCGATGGCGGCCAGCAACGGTTCGTTCATGAACTCGTCGGCGTCCAGCGACAGGATCCAGTCGTGGCGGGCCGCTTCCACCGCGCGGTTCTTGGTGGGCCCGAAGCCCTCGAAGGGCCCTTCAACGAGCCGTACGTTGGGGTGGGCGCGGGCGATCTCCCGGGTCGGGTCGCGGCTGCCGTTGTCGTAGACCACCACCTCGGGGACGTCGCGCAGGGCCTGGAGGCAGCGAGGCAGCGTGGCTGCGGCGTCACGGGTGATGAGTACGGCCGAGTACCGGGGTCGGGTCTTCATGCCGTGGCCTCCCGGGCGGCCAGCAGCCGGTCGAGTCGCCGGGTGACGTCTTCCACCGTGATACGGGCCATGGCGTGCGGGGCCCGGACCCGCTTGCCCCAGGGGGCGTCCTCCACCCGCAGCCCGAATTCGGCCTGCAGCGCCTCGGGGTAGCGGTTCACGGTCCACCGGGCGCTCCGGTAGGGTCGAGCCCGGTCCGGATTCGTGCTGGCATAGAGTCCGATGACGGGGGTCCCCACGGCCGTGGCCATGTGCGCCGGGCCCGAGTCGGGCGCCACCAGCACGGTGGCCCGTTCGAGCAGGGCCAGCGCCTGCTTGAGGCTCGTGCGCCCCACCAGGTCCGTGACCGGTACGCCGGCCCGTCTGCGGATCGCCTCGGCGTACTCCCGCTCGATGGCGCTGGGCCCGCCGCTCAGGACCACCTGCATCGCGTGACGCTCCACCGCATGCCGGGCCACTGCGGCGTAGCGCTCCGGGAGCCAGTTGCGGTAGCCGAAGCTGGAGCAGGGACTGATGACCAGGGTGGGACGCCGCGCCCCCGTCACCGTACGCGCCCATTGGCGGTCGGCCTCGGGGATGGGGATGTCCCAGCGCAGCTCGCGGGCCTCGAGCCCCAGGACCGCGGGAAACTCGAAAAAGCTCTCCAGCACGTGCTGACGGGGCTTGGGGGCGATCCTGCGATTGGTGAACAGCCACTGGAGGTCCCGGGCCCGCGCGCGGTCGAAGCCCACGCGCAGGCGTGCCCGCACGGCGGTGGCGTACAGACTCGCGCGCAGCGAGGTCTGCATGTGAAAGAGTACGTCGAAGCGACGGCTGCGCAGCCGGCGGCGCAGGGCACGCCAGGCCTCCAGGCCGGCCCGTTTGTCCACCACCACGAACTCGACGCCCTCCAGCCCCTCCAGCAGGGCGTGTTCGGTCCTGCCCACGATCCAGGTGAGCCGCGTGGCCGGCCAGTGCCGCTGCAGGGTGCGGACCACCGGCACGACGTGAGTGACGTCCCCCAGCGCGGAGAGGCGCAGGATGCACAGCGTCTCGGGCGGCGTGTCGATGGATACGGGTCTCATGGGTGGCACAACCCCAAGGGTCCAGCCCGTAGAATACCCGCTATGGACGAGGCGAAGGATCTGGTGGAACGGGCACGGCGCTACGCCGTGGCGCGTCACCGGCGCATCGGGCACCGGCGCAAGTACACCGAGCAGCCCTACGAGACCCACCTGGCCAACGTGGCGCGCGCCGTGGCGGCGAGCAGTGCCCCCGAGCTGATCATGCGGCTCGGCTACTGGCTGACCGAAGGATCCGAAAGCCCCCCTGCGGAGCACAGGGCGTGAGCCGCACACCGGTCGTCGGGGCCCGTTGGCATCGCGGGAACTGCTGGTACCTGGTCGATGCCCCGCTGCTGGGTGGCCTGGGCGAGGCCCATTTCCAGCCGCCGCCGGGCGCCCCGGCCGTGGGACGTGCGGGGCGGGGGGGCGCAGTGCTGGTGGAGATCGCCGGGCACGCCGGAGTGCTCCGTCACTACCGGCGTGGTGGGCTGGTCGAGCGCTGGCTGGGCGACCGGTATCCGTGGACCGGGCTGGAGGCCACGCGCGCATTCGGCGAGTGGCGGCTGCTGGCCCGCCTGTACGGGCAGGGCCTTCCGGTGCCGCGCCCCCTGGCGGCACGGGTCTGCCGCCAGGGGCTGTTCTGGCGTGGGGATCTGATCACGGAGCGGATCCCGGGAGCCGAGAGCCTCGCCGAATGGCTGATCACGGATCCTCCGGCCGTGGACTGGGCGGCGGCGGGGCGCTGCATCCGGCGTTTCCACGAGGCTGGGGTGTATCACGCCGATCTGAACGCACACAATCTGCTGCTCGACGCCCGCGGAGGTGCGTGGTGGGTGGATCTGGACCGCGGGCGCATCCGCCGGCCTGGGAGGTGGCGACAGGCCAATCTACGTCGTCTGGCCCGCTCCCTGCGCAAACTCACGGCAACGGTGGGGCGGCCGTTTCCCGACAGCGGCTGGCGCCGTCTGCTGGTGGCGTACCATGAGGGGGGGGCGGAGCGCGGCTGATCTCAGCCGCTGTGGCGGTCTCAAGCCAGGGGCCGGGTGTCCAGGACCTGCCAGGCTGCGACCGGCCCGCGCGCGTCCACCGCGGCGATGCGGTCCAGCAGGACCTGGCCGGGAAGCCGCGGCGCCAGCTCACCGGCCAGGCGTGACCGGACTTCGGGGGCCAAGTCCCCATAGAGCAGACTGAGGTGTGGAAACCAGGGCTGCGCCTCGCGATGGGGGCAGCCCTCGCTGGCGCCTGTGCGCAGTCGCTCGAGCCCGGCGTGTATGTGCAGCCGCAGATACAGGGCGCGGAAGGGTGGGGTTCCACTCTCCAGCCCCTGTACGCGCAGTGCCTGAGGGCCCGTGGCGGGGAGTCGCCCGAGGCAGTGATGCAGCTCTGCCGTGCAGGGCATGGCGCCCAGCAAGGTCACGTGGGGCTCGAACTCGGGTGTGTCGAAGCGCCGGGCGAGCTCACGGATGAGGCCGGCCAGGGCCCGGCCGGCAGAGGGTTCCGGTAGGAGCCACAGTGCGCAGGCCCGA